>CAYQAQ010000024.1:12950-15708 GCA_964415495.1 uncultured candidatus Brocadiaceae bacterium
ACTGGTCCCCGGATAGTTTCGTCATCGCCCCGGATTTGGGGGTCGTGATCCAGGACGATCGCCATGACGCCAGCGCTGGGCATGTGACGCAAATCACTCGCTGAACGGCGCGGTCCTCCCCCGAGCACCAAGAGACGGCATCTCGTGTGGTGAAAAATACGTGAGGCGAAACCCAGCTCCCCCGTCCTCCCGACGTAACGGTTGTCCCGAAACCAACTGGCACCCGGCTCAGGCGGCCTAGGATGCCCCGCGCATGCTTCGATTCCTTCTGCTTGGTGTCCTGGGACTGTTGGCTTGGAGCGCTGTCGGCGTTGGCCCTGCCGCGAGCGCCGAGACCCCCGCCGAACCACCGGTCGAGGCCGAAACCGCGGACACCGCAGACACCACTGCCGATACGACCTGGACCAAAGCCGGTCTGGTCGTCATCGAAGGCATGATTGATGATGGTCGCGCTGCGTATTTTCGGCGTTCGCTCGAGCGTGCGCGCAAAGAGGGCGTCGACCTTCTGGTCGTCCAGCTCACCACCGATGGCGGCTATCTGCACTCGGCCATAACCTTCGTCGAGACCGCGCTCGAAGAAGCACGCGGCCAGGACGTGCGCATGGTCGCCTTGGTCGATGGCAAAGCGTGGTCCGCCGGCGCGTTGATCGCCTATGCGCATCATGAGGTCTACCTGACGCCCGGCAGCCACATCGGCGACATCGGCATCATCACCCAGACCGCGGAAGGCAAGATCGAGTATCTCCCTGAGAAAATCGAAACCGTGGTGCGCGCGCACATGCGTTCGATCTCGGAGGCCAACGGCTGGGACATGGCGAAGCTGGTCAAGATGACGGCGCGCAATCAGGATCTCTATCGCTTCACTCTGGCCGACGGCACGCAGCGTTTCGTCATCGAAGACGACCTGGAGACGTTCAAGGCCGACCACGATGCCACGGTCAACGCCACCCAGACCCGCGTCCTCGGTCATGACCGCCTGATCAGCTACACCGCGCAGGAAGCGGTGCGGGAACAGATGGCGACCGGCATCATGAACGATCTGCCGGCGCTGTGGGAACACCTCGGTGTCGACATCGCCACCGTGGTCGACCTCACCCCGACGCCGACCGAACGCTTGGCGTGGATTTTGGCGTCGTTTGCGCCGTTGCTCGCCTCGCTCGCCGTGCTGTTCATTATTCTGGAAATGAAGACGCCTGGGGTCGGTATCTTCGCCATTCTCGCGTTGGTGTGCGGACTCGGTTTCTTCGTCTGTCAGTATTACCTCGACCTCGCCAGCGCCGTGGAGCTGATCCTGGTGGTGATCGGGATTTTGATCATCATCGTCGACCTCTTCTTGCTGCCGACGGGAGGGATACTCGCAATGATCGGTGCCACCATGGCGTTGTCCGGCTTGGTCCTGGCCTTCATGCCCACCGACATCCAGTTCTCGCCGTCGGCCGAGGGGTTTGGCCCAGCTCTGGGTTCCGCACTCAAAGACAGTTTATTGGCCATGGTCATCTTTACCGGCGGCTTGGTGTGGATCATCCGCTTCCTGCCGCAAAGCCGCGCCGTCGCCCGTATCGCGACCATGGGTGAGATCACCGCGACCTCAGCCGGAGCGTTGGAGCAGACCGCCACGACGGTGGTCGGCCGCACGGCCACGGTGCACAGCGATCTGCGTCCCAGCGGCAGCATTGTGCTCGATGGCGACACCATCAGCGCCACCACCGAACACGGCACCTACGTCGAAGCCGGCACCACCGTGACCATCGTCGCCATGCGTTACGGCGAGGCGATCGTACGGGTGCCAGATGCGTCGGCGCCAGGAGCTGCTTCGTGATCACCGCTGTGCTCGCCAGCGTGGCGGCCGTGTTGGCCGAGGCCACCGACACCATCGAGACCGTCCCAGCTGCCGCCGAGGCTTCCGGCAGCCCGCTCTTCGTGGCCGTGGCCCTGCTGCTGCTCGCCATTGCGCTGATCGTGGTCGAATTCGTCGTGGTCAGCGGCGGCCTGCTCGGCCTGCTCGCAATCATCAGCGCCGCTGCCGCCGTCGCTTACGCCTTCGCCGATGGTCCCCTCGCCGGCTGGGTGTTCATCGCGCTGACCCCGATTTTAGGCATTCTGGTGCTCAAATCCGGCATGGATCGCTTACGTCGATCGCCGCTGGTAACGCAGGCCGAAATGACCGGCGACGCTGGCTACCACCACGCGTTCGCGGATCAGGGCCTGGCCAAGGGCAGTTCTGGCGTGCTGGTAACCCCGGCCCGTCCCAGTGGGCGCGCCCGCTTTAATGGCCTCACGGGACCCATCGAAGTCGATGTCCAAATCCGGGGCGGCGCGGGCGAGACCGGTGCTCAGGTGACCATTCTTGCCATTGAGGGACCGGTCGTCACCTGCACACTGTCGCCCACCCTCGCCGAACCTTCTTCATAACTTCACTGCCTCTCTGCACCGGTTGTGCGCAGTAGGCCTCCAAGGAATACGTCATGAATCTACTCCCGTTTGCTGCCATCATGGGCATGGAACTTCCCACCCTCATCCTGATCGCCGTCGGCATCGGTGCCTTCGTGCTGCTGATCTTCATCGGCGGCGCTTTCGGCCTGTGGTGGCAATCCATCCTGTCCAACGCCCCGGTCGGCTTGATGGACATCATCCTGATGCGCTTCCGTAAGGTGAACCCGGCGATCATCGTGACCGCCCGCATTACCGCCAAGAAGGCTGGCATCGACATCACCAGCGACCGCCTGGAAGCGCACTACCTCGCCGGCGGTCGCGTCGG
>CAYQAQ010000025.1:0-14814 GCA_964415495.1 uncultured candidatus Brocadiaceae bacterium
CATCGCCACCACTCTTGCCGAGCTCATCGATGATGACCTGGATGTGCGCGGTGACCGGCAGATCGACTTGCAGATCAAGGTCCTGGCCGTGAATGTCGACTTGGCAGCGCGTGGGCTGGAAGCGCATCGATCGCCGTGCGCCACGCAGCCGCGCCACCACGCCGTCGTCCAATCCCAGCGCGGCGGCCCACGCGGCTTCGCGTTCGGCAGCAACATCGGCGACAGGCGTGAGGTTCTGACCGGGCACGGGGCCGAGCACGTTCGCCTCCCAACTCTCAAGCCGGCGTTGCGCGTGCGCGACGTCGGTGACCAGTTCCTCAGCACCACGCGCGCCGACTACCAGATCGCCGGCCACGACGCGGTCGAGCAAACCGTCCTCGATGCGCTGCGAGAGCCAGCGATTGAAGCAGGCGTGCTGATACGCCCACAGGCAGCGACCCGGTTGGACATCGCCGGTGATGCGCGCCGGCAGGCGTTCACCACGCGCCAGCATGCGGCCCCAACGCGCCCATTCGCCATCACGTCCGAACAATTCGCGCGGCACAAAGTTGGGGCACCCCGTGCGGCGCAGATGATCCAAGATCGGCTTGGCGAGGTGATAGCCCACCGCGCCGCCGACGCCGCGCAGGCGCACGCGCCAGCGCAAGCTATCGACGCCAACGGTCTCGACCGTTTTGGGATCGGCGTTGACCCGCACCGTGCGCAACTTGTTTTGGTAGCCGATGTTCTTGAGCGCTCCCGGCGTCTCGACCGCCGCCGCTGGTACGCTGAACCATTGTTCACAGGTGCCGCGGCGATCACGGCTGCCCGCGCATGAGACCAACTCGGGATCGATCGCCACCGCCCGCGCCACCGCCTTGCGCACCTGCGAGGTCGCCAGATCAGTCCGGCGCAGTAACACCCACAGGTGCTCGCCCGTGCCGGACGGATCGCGACGCAGGACCTCGGCGCAGCTGAAATCGGTCGTCCGTACCTGCAGGGCGGCCCCGAGTCCAGGAAGATGGGCGCTACTGTAGGAAGGCATACTTTTGCAGTTTCGGGTTTCGGGTTTCAGGTTTCGGGGCGCGCCAGCGTGCGCAGGGTCGTCCAATTTTTTGATGGGGCAACCCTGGCGCAGGTCGACCGCGATCCACAGCCACTGCCCGCTTATACGCTGGCGCGACCCGCAACCCGAAACTGAACAGTTGGCACTCTGCCATTTCCTAGTGTACCCTGACGGTGACTCCCGTGGTAGCTACTCAAACCGATCCTTTGGTGGGCCAAACCTTTGGCCAGGTCACCCTGTCGCAGCGCCTGGGCGCTGGCGCTATGGGCGTGGTCTACCGCGGCTGGCACCAGCGGCTGGAACGCGAAGTCGCAGTCAAGTTGCTCATCGCCAATCGCCAGGACAAGCCGACCTATCGCGAACGGTTCTTACGCGAAGGGTGCGCCGCTGCCAAGGTGCGGCATGAGCATGTGGTGCAGGTGCTCGATGCCGGGCAAGAGGGCACCACCGCGTACCTGGTGATGGAGTTCATCAATGGCCGCTCGCTCGGCGATCTGCTCGATGAAGCCAAGGTCCTCGCGCCCGAGGTCGTCACCCGCCTCGGCGCCGGCATCGCCCTTGGCTTGGCTGCGATCCATGCGCAAGGCATCGTTCATCGCGACATCAAGCCGGACAACATTCTCGTCGGTGCCGACCGCAAACCACGCGTCGCGGATCTGGGCCTCGCCAAGCAGATCAACGATCCGGAACTGCAACGCCTGACCGCCACCGGCATGGTCGTGGGCACGCCGCTGTATGTGTCGCCCGAAGGCATTCGCGATCCGGCGACGATTTCGGATCGCTCGGACGTCTACAGCCTGGGCGCCACGCTCTATCACATGCTCTCTGGTCGCCCGCCGTTTCAGGGCGACACGCCGTATGAAGTCATGCATGGCCACCTGCAAGGCCGGTTGACCCCCCTGCGCACGCTGCGGCCGGACATCCCGGAGAACCTCGCGCGCATGGTCGAGCGCTGTCTCCTGAAAGAACCAGCCCGTCGACCCGATGCCGCGGAATTGGCGGATGCCCTGATGAGCGGAGCCACTCCGCCGGCATCGCGCGCCACCACGCCGGTGATCGCCAGTCTGGCCGCGCTCCTGGTGCTCGGCACTGGCGGCTGGTGGTGGATGCACCAGCGCATCGCCATTACCGAAACGCAAACCACAGTGGCTCCAATCCCCGACGACGCCGGCACCATTCGCATCGCCGGCCTGCCGGCGGGAGCGCGCGTGCTGATTGACGGCCAAGGGGTCACCGATCCTCACGCCGATCTGGCGGTGAGCTCGGGCGAGCGGCGCGTGTTTGCCGAACTGCCGGCGGCCGGACCCCTGCGCCGGGCGGCGGGCACCGTCAGCGTCAGCACCGGCAATACGGCGACGTGGACGCCGACCTTCACCACCGTTCCGATCACCAGCGTCCGCGTCCCGGTTCCAGGCGAGGGCATGCTGCTGGTCGATGGGCGCGCACGCGGCCTCGATCCGGTCTTCGTCAGTGATCTCGCCGGCACGTATGCGCTGGCGCGCTGGAACGGCGAGACTTGCCAGCATGCGCAACTGATCTTGGGTGATGATGGTCAGCAGACCTTGAGCTCGTGGACCACCAGCGATCGCCCGCCTCGTGCCGCCCTGTGGTCGCGCAGCGACGCTGAAGGTCTCCCCGCGCCGCCGCATCACGTCGTCAGCTGGTGGGTGGCGGAACGTGCGCGCGTCAGCGCCGGTCTGCCGGCACCAGCCGGTTGGGCTGCCCAAGGGACCACGCCCGAGCGCCCGGCGGTTAGCGTACCCGCGACCATCGTGCAAGCCACGCTGGACCGCACACGTACGTGGGGCAGCGACCTGCCGGATCGCGCGGCCGCGGTTGCGCTGGCGCGCCAACTGGGTGCCAGCGTGTGGTGCAGCGATCAAAGATCTCTGGCGCGCGTGGGTGGCCTCGGAGGCGTGCCAGTACTGGTACTGGTGCCCAGCGAATAAATCAGCGCAGGCCCTCGGCTTCGATGTCCCGCGCCCAGGCGCGGCTGGTGACCACCTCGATCAGGGCCTGATTGATTGCTTTGCGGCGCTCGCTGCCCAAGGGCAGGGCGATGCCGTAATCCTGGCGCTCGAACGCGACCTCAAGCACCGACAACTGGGCGCGATGATGCTGACGGACTTGGTACAACAGGACTGGGCGATCATGTACGACCGCGTCGAGCTCGCCGTCGGCCAGCGCCTGCACCGCCTCCGCCAAGGTCGGATAGGTGGTTGTGCGCAACTGGCGTCCGGTGGCATAGGACTCGGCCGTGGTGCCGGCCATCACGCCGACGCGGGCTCCTCCCGACAAATCGTGCGGCCCACTTATCGGCCCAGAGAACGCCGACAAGGTCAGCGATGAGGTCAACTGAGCGGTGAAACTCGCAATCAGGATCAGTGCCGCAAACATCCACACCAAAGCGACCAGGCGACCGACCAGCGTCTTCGGCGATTTATCGCCGTAGCCGACCGTGGTCATGGTCACCGCCGAAAACCAGAAGCCATTACCCAGACCCTGCAGCACCGTGCCCCCGAAATCCGGATTGCGCCGGCGTTCGGCCAACCACACGAGAAAGCCGATGGCCAGCAGCAGCAGGCTCAGCGAGGCAACCACGCCCAAAAAGGCCGGCGAGAACAGCGAGCGCAGCACCAGCCACCAATGCACGCCACCCTGCCCCGTCGCCGCCGTCGCGATGCCGAGCCCGGTCACATGATACGCATGACTGAAATCAACCCGCTGCTCGCGCTCCGGCGTGATCGTGATCGCCGCGATCGCCGCATCGACCTGACCCGTGGCAACCGGTTCGATCAATGAACCACGTCCCTGATCGACCAGGGTGTAGGTGATACCGATCTGTTCCGCGATCTGATCGAGCAGGGAGATCGCCAGCCCTCGCCATTCCCCCCGGTCGTCCTGAAACGAAAACGGCGGGGCATGCCGGGTGGCGATGGTGAGATGGGTGTTCGATGTGGTGGGCTCGGCGGCATATCCCGACCAGGGTACCCAGCAGAGCAGACCACAGACACCGAACAGCAGGAGGCGGCTCAGAAGATGCATACCCCCCACCTACCAGGACCACGCATCAATCCCAGCCGCAATCCCGGAAACGTGATCTTAGCGAATGCGTTTCCACTCTTTGGAGCCCCTTTCACCAGTCACCTGGACCCGTGCTCAGCCGTTTTCCAACGACCGGTAAGCTCGACGCTTCCGCCAGCGTCACCACCCCGCAGATTACCCCCAATGCGCACCGCCGTCCTCCTTGCTGTTGCCCTGGCCTGTCCCCCGGCCATTGCTGAGGACGTCGTGCTGCTGACCAATGGCCAGCGCCTGCGCGGCACCATCGCGCATGATTTGGATGATCGCCCGGGCACTGTGCCGATTCGCACCGCCGAGGGCATCCTGCGCGTGCGCAGCGACCTCATCGCCTACGTCGAAGAAAGCTATGCGACCCGCCGCGCACGCGTCGACATGTCCGATGCCCAGGCGCTCAGCGATCTGGCATGGTGGTGCCACGGCAAAGGCTTGCACGCCGAAGCCTTGGATGTGCTCGGCATCGCCCTTGGTTTAAGCAACGTGCCAATCGAAGCCCGTGGGTTGTATGCCGATCTCGTCGATCTGTCCGGCGACAGCGAACGCGCCTTGGAACTCTTGATCGCCTACCGTGCCGCCGGCGGCACTGATCCCCGCCTGCTCATGCGTCTGAAAGAGTTGGAAGACGCCAAAGCCGTCTTCCTACGTGAACAGAACACGCCAATCGCCAGACCGAAAGCCCCCGCCGTCGCCGACGGTCTGGAGTCACGCGGCTGGGAGGCCGAGTCCAACCAATGGTCGAACCCGGTGACCACGCAGACGATCACCATTGAAGGCACGCAGGGCACCAACCAGGTGATTGAAGTGTCCTTTGAGCCTGGTGATAAGGACAAAGCCGCGATTAAACGTGCCCTGCGTGGCATGACCATCGGTGACAACACCGAACTGTCGGTATATCTGTTCAACCGCACCGGCAAGCCGGTGCGCCTCGCGGTCGCCCTCAAGACCGGCAATTGGATGTTCCACGAGAGCATGCCGGTCCAAGTCCCCGCTGATGAAACCTGGCAAGAGGTCCGCTTCGATCTCACCGCCACCAGTTGGAAGAGCCAAGCCAGCAACTGGGCACACACCGCCGCGGTCAATAATCTCAGCGATCCCAAAGAAGTGCAGATCCTGATTTACAATGGCAAGAACGACGGCGGCACGGTGTTGATTGACGCCATCGACTTCACGAGGCCGGGGCCGTTGTAAGAGCGATTTTCGAGGTCGGAAGAGCCAGAACGGTACACTCGTAGTGGACTCTCCCCGGGATCGATCAAGCACGCTCACCGCGTTGGGCGAACACCCTTCATTCCCTTGCGGGAGAGCCACAACGTACACGCATGGTGGACTCTCCCGGGACCATCACCCGCGCAGGCCGCGACCAGCCGGCGGCTTCTGGCGCGCATGTTCGATGATCGTCCAGCTCTCGCCGAGGAGATACGATTGTCCGCCCAAGCGCGCCGCTGTGCGCAGGCGATGTGGATCCGGGAAGCCATCGGGGTCGGCGATGCGTTCAGCTATGTGAACGCGAAGCACGGTGAACAGGCACAGCGTGGTGCCGCGTCCGACTTCACCCACCGGTGTGCTCGACGCTAAGCGGCACTCCATTGCAATGTCTGCCGCGGTGAGGCGCGGTGGCGATACGACGAGCGATGGTGTGACGGCCACGTCGAGATCAGTGATCTCACTGACGCCCGGCGCGTATTCAGCGCCGCTGCGATGCATGACCTCCAGGCACTCCGGCGGCACCAGCTGAATCACCGCCTCCTGACTGCGCTGCACATTGCGCAGCGTGTCCTTGGGCGGATCGCGATCCGCTATACTGACCGCCACGGTGAGCGGCGAGGCGCAGACACCCATGAAGAAACTGAACGGGGCGAGATTGACGCTGCCGTCTATTTCGCAGGTGGTGATCCAGGCAATCGGACGCGGCACCACCGTGCCGATGCTGAGTCGATAGCAGTCAACATGTGATAAAGCGGCAGGGTCAATGGACGGCATATGGTATCTTATCCAAATGTTCGTCCTGCATCTTCCGGCATAAATGCGTGATTATAAACAAAATTTTTGGCATGCATGGATCCTTCGTCGCGGTTTCAGCCGCGCAGAATAGACGCAGGACGCAAGGACCTACCGTTCATCTATAATCCCTAAAACATACACCCGCACATACGTCCGCCCCGCAGATGAACCGGTGAGCATCACCTCTTCGACCAGCAAGCGTTTGCCGTCGGCGCTCCAGCGCGGGCGTTCGCCCTGTTCGGCGAGCACGCGTTGACTGCCGTCGGTTAATGATAAGAGCACGACACGACCTTCGGCATCGTTGGCGGCTACGATCGGCCAACCGGGATGCGGATCGGGATTGCGCAGATTGGTACCGAGGGTCTGCAACGCCGCGCCAGCGCGCGGCAGATGCACCAGGGTGGTGCCGACTTGCCACCATGCTTTGGCATTGCCCGGAGCGGTCGCCAATTGCACCGCCACCACCCCGCCCGTGGGCGTCCAGCGCGGCTGCACCGCGCGCGGAATAAGGTCGACTTTTCCACGCTGCCAGCGCACGACCAGATTACTGAGCGTCGGCTTGGCGGTCCAATGATCGCGCTCGAAGACTGGCGTTTCTTGATAGGCGATGCCGTCGCCTTGGCGCTGCGGCTCAGCCAAAAATCCAGGGCCGAACTCGACCATGGTGCCATTGAGCTCATACAGCCCGATGCGTTGATCGACCTGAGCGACGATACGCTTCTTCCACGGACGCGGCCGGTACCCGACTAGACCCAGTTCATTGATTTCTACCGGACGCCCGGTGCGCACGGTAAAGACCTGAATGCCATCGGTGTTGGGGACGATGCGACCGTCCTCGGTGGTAATAACATTGCTCCGCGGCCCGACGACGAAGCGGTTGACATCGATCCAGGCAGGATGGTGATATTCACGCCGCTCGCGCGAGGCGAAATATTCCTGCCGACCCTGGCCTTCATCGAGGATGGCGAAGCCAGCGGCGGCGCGCATCAGGACCTGATAATTGGTCGGATTCCACGTCGGCTGTGGTTCGGGCACAGTCGCCTCCCAACCATATTCGCGCAGGATGGACAAGGCATCCGGCGGTGGCGGCGGACGCCCGCAGGCGGACAGGAAGAAGAGGGCCACTAGGACGGCGAGCAGACGCAGCATGGCGAACGAGGTTCGACAGCGGGCCGGGTGGGCAAGAGGAAGCCCGGCCCTAAGCCGACTGGGCGATCACCCGCGCACGTTGCACCAACGCGGCGATGCGGGTGGCCTGGGCCTCGAGATCCGCGCCCAGCGAGCGGTCCGGATATTCGGCCAGCAACTGATCGACCTCCGCCAGCAGAGCGGTGCGCCGGCGCTCATCGCGCACCTGGCCCGCCATCTGCCGAGCGGCCAACAACCGCGACCGCCCGGCCGTGATCGCCGCCAGCGCGGCGCGCACCTCGGCCGCAATGCCAGCGGCGCTCTGGCGCAAGCGCTGCTCGGCGAAGCCGAGTGCGCCCCCAGCCCCCGGCGTCCCCAACGCGAGCAAGCAGTCCTCCAGATCCGCGGCCACCTGACGGGCGCGATCCTGACATCCGAGCAGCGTCAGCAGACGTGCATCATCGCCCAAGGCATGCTGGACTTCCGCCACCAGATCTTCGGCCCGGTTCGCCAAACGCTGGGTCGACGCCGGATCAGCACTTGAGCGATCCAGGCGGCCCTGCAAAGCCGTCACATAGCGATCAAGCCGGCGCGTTGCCGACCACGGCAAGCGCGTCGGCCAACCCGGTTGCAGCAGACGATCGAGATCCGCTGACACTGCACGCAGGGCTGCGCCTTCGCCCAAGCTGCGAGCACCCCGCTTGCCGCGGGTGCGTACCGCATCGACACGCGTCGCGCAGTCGTGCAGCAGCACTTCGAGCTCACCCGCCGTCGGCAGCCGCTGCCGCACCGCGGCAACTGCGGCTGCAAAGGCATTGGCGTCCGTTACGGTGCCGACGCCATCGCAGGCAGCAGCCAGAGCCAGCGAGCGTCGCAAACCACCGACGCGTCCGCCCAGATGCCGTTCGATCAAGGCCTGCCGCGCGGCCGCCATTGGTGCCTCTGCACGCTGGCGCAGGTCGTCATCCAGCGCTGCTTCCAGCAGGGCCAACACCCCTTCCGCATGCCAGATGCGCGCGGCGCGTTCACTAGCGTAAACCGTCACTCGAGCTGCGACCGACCCTTCCGCATCGCGATCACGCGCCAGTGCACGCCACACCACGCCGCCGTGCGTATCCGTCAGGCGCTCGGGCAGGGCCGGGATTTCTTCCGGCCACAGGCGCTGCGGCGCGCGGCCATGGCGTGCCCGAGGTCCAGCGAGCGGATCGCCACCCGGGGCCAAGCCCAAAGCCGCTCCATGATCGCGTCCGGCATAGAGCACCGTGCCATTGACGTCGACCACGCGCAGGCGCAGGCGGCAGCTGTCGTCGATCACCGCCATCTCGAGCGACGGACACGGCCCCAAACGCTGCGTAAACGCTGCGTGCACGCGCAGCCGCAATGGGCGGGGATCAGCCTCTGCCATCAATGCCGCAGCGATCTCGGTCCCATGCGCGGCCACCGGCTGCAATTGCCGGCGCTGATCCTTCGGCAGCGCGCGTATCCATGCGATGATCATATATTCCCACCACGCAGGAATGCCGTTTTCTAAAGCATCCAACGACAGACCGGTCAATTGTTCTTCGCGCAGTTCAATACTGGCGCCGTCATCGGCGTCGCCGCTGCGGAAGCGGTAGCTCACCGGCATCGGGCCCGTGCCCACATCCAGATGCGTCGGGGCGACGCGATCAGCGTGCGCCATCAATCCGGGTTCGAGCAGCGCATCCGCATCGAGCGCCAACGGCGGTAACTCGCTCTGCTTGAGGTAGCGCCGCAAGGCCGACGTCGATGCAACCGGAAACGGCGCTTGCAGCAGCCGCTCAGCGTAAAAGTCCGCCAATGCGGTAGCGTCGACGTGCAGGTCATCCCGCCGCAGGCGGTCGCGCAGCGTGCGAATGCTGGCGAGCAAAGCCTGATCGTCGCGCAGTTGCGGTACTTCGTGCGTGATGTCCTGACCATGCTCCCCTGCCAAGGCTTGGGCGAAGCAGCGCGTCGCGGCCGGACCATCGATGCGCTCATACGGAATCGTGCGGCCATCGCGCAGCGGCAAGCCCTTCCACGCAATGCGTTCCGTCGCCACCACCTGCCGGCGGCGTGGATCGTAGCGAATATCGCGATGACTGGCCGTGCAGCGATCACCCAACGTGGCAATCACCCATTCCGGATCGATCGGCGCGCACAAGCGCGCAAATAAGCGCGTGGTTTCCACCAGCTCGCAGGCGAGCAACCACGCCGGCGGGGGCGGCGCGCGTTTGCCCGCTTTGTCTTTGTCAGAGTCCTTGCCCGAGCGCAAAGCGCTGCCCGGATGCACGTGCGCCTCGCGGCCGCCGGTCGAGCGATAGGCGCGCTTTTCATTATCGCGCATCAGAATATTGCCAACCGTGCCCGACAGCACCGCGCGATGGACGGCGTCGATGGGCCACGCGCCCGGCGCCGCACCGGTCGCGGGCAGCTCGTGCTCGCTTTGGCTGCGCAGCGTGCTCCACAATTGATGGCGCACGTCGGCCCATTCGCGCAGGCGGCGTACACCCAGGAAATGCGCGTTGGCGAAACGCGCCCGCGCGCCTTGACTCGGTTCCGCCTGAATACGATCCCACAGATTCAGGATCGTGGTCAAATCGCCCGCTTCGTGACGGAAAGTCTGATGCGCGGCATCGGCCTTGGCCTCTTCGCCCACCGGACGCACGCGCGGATCTTGCACCGACAAGAAGGCGGCAATGGTGCACGCTTCGTGCGGCACATCCAAGGCCACGCCCGCGATCAGGATGCGCGCCACCGCCGGATCGACCGGCAGCGCGGCCATACGCTTGCCCAACGGGGTCAACGTGCGCGTACCATCGCCAACTGCACCCAATTCCTGCAGCATGCTCCATGCCTGTTGCCACGCCTGCGGCGAGGGCGCATCAAGCCAGGGCAATTGTTCCGGATCGGGAATATGCAGGTACAGCGCGTTCAACAGCACGCCAGCCAAGTTGGCGCGCAGAATTTCCGGATCAGCAAAGGGTGGGCGGCGGGTAAAGTCGTCTTCGGCGTACAGCCGAATGCACACGCCCGGCTGAATACGCCCGGCGCGGCCAGCGCGCTGCACGCAACTGGCCTGCGCCACGGCTTCGACCGGCAGCCGTTCGGTGCGCGTGCCCTGATGAAAGCGTTTGACCCGCGCCAGACCGGCGTCGACGACGTAGACGATGCCGGGTATAGTCAGCGAGGTCTCAGCGATATTGGTCGCCAGCACCACTTTTCGCCCAGGAACCGTGGAGAAAATCCGCTGCTGTTCACTCGCCGACAGTCGACCGAAGCACGGCAAGACGGTCGCCCCGCGCAGATCGCGCAAGCGGCGGGCGGCCTCCAAGATGTCACGTTCGGTGGGCAGAAAGACCAGTACATCGCCGGGGCCTTCCTGATCGTGCACATCACGAATCGCGCCAACGGCGGCGGCGAGATAGCCAATGTCATCGTCGCCCGGCGGCTGCCAGCGGATGTCGACTGGAAAAGTACGGCCGCCGACGCGCACGATCGGCGCGGGTTCACCGCCATCGCCGAGATGCTCCGCAAATGCCTCGGCCGCGATCGAGGCCGAACTGACCGCGACCACCAAGTCCGGACGTTCCCGGCGCAGGATGCGCAACAGGGCGAGCAGGAGGTCGATATTGAGACTGCGTTCGTGCGCTTCATCGATAATGATCGCCTCGAAGCGACTGAGCGCGCGGTCGCGCGCCATTTCGGCCAACAATAGGCCGTCAGTCATCACCCGCACCAGCGTGGCATCCGTGGCGCGGTCGTCGAAGCGCACGCTGTGCACGACCACCGGCGGCGGTGCTGCCATTTCCTCGCCTATACGCGCGCCCATCGCCACGGCGGCCAAGCGCCTCGGCTGCGTCATCGCCAAGAGACCGCGCCGACCATAGCCCATCTCCAGCAGCATCTTCGGCAGCTGCGTGGTCTTGCCCGAGCCGGTCTCACCGACCAACACCAGACAGCCACGCGCGCGGATGCAGGCCTGGATCTCATCGCGGGCGGCCGAGACCGGCAAGGCTTCCGGATAAGCGATGTGCACCGGCGTCGCGCTGCGCGTGTCGACGGCCGCCATGCTGGTCGCCAGGCGCACGCGGCACTCAGCCAAGGTGCGCTCGATCGCCTGACCTGCGGCGAGTCGCGCCCGCGCCTGCGCCAGCCGGGGCGCGGCCCACAAGCGATCGCGCACCAAGGTGCGGGGCAGATCGGCTTCTAAGGCAGTCAGCAGGGCTTGGGCGTCGGCCTGTTCCACGGCGGGGCGCAGTGTTCGCGCGTTAGTCCCTGGGGCCACAGATGATTGCGCGCGCCGCCTGTCAGCCGAGACTGCGCCGCCCGGAGTCATCGTCCATGAAGGTCCTCGTCATTGGCAGCGGCGGTCGTGAACACGCCCTGGCCTGGAAGTTGCGCCAGAGCGTCGCGATTACCAAGCTCTACCTCGCTCCCGGCAACCCGGGCATGGCAGAGTTGGGCGAACTGGTACCCATCGCCAGCGACGACATCCCGGCCCTGGTCGCCTTCGCCGCCAGCAACGCCGTCGATCTGACCGTCGTCGGCCCCGAGACCCCCTTGGTGCTGGGCATCGTCGATGCCTTCGCCGCCAAGGGCCTGCGCTGCTTCGGCCCCTCCAAGGCCGCGGCCGAGCTCGAAGGCAGCAAGGTGGCGATGAAGGAATTCCTGCGCCGCCACAATATTCCCACTGCCCAGTTCAAGGTCTTCAACAAGGCCGCCGATGCGCATGCCTACCTCGACGAGGTCGACGGCCCGATCGTGATCAAGTGCGACGGCCTGGCTGCTGGCAAGGGTGTCACCGTGGCGCGCGATGCCGCCGAAGGCCACGCTGCGGTCACCCGCATCATGGAATCGCACGAGTTCGGCGCTGACGCCGGACGACGTGTGGTGATCGAAGAGATTCTGCGCGGCGAGGAGATCAGCGTCTTCGTGCTGTGCGACGGCCACAACGCGGTGCTGCTCGATTACGTACAGGACCACAAGCAAGCCTTCGACGGCGATGAGGGTCCCAACACCGGCGGCATGGGCACCTTTTCGCCCGCCCCGTTGATGAACACGCGCGACGAAGACGAGATGGTCCGCCGCATCGTGGTGCCCACCATGAGCGGTCTGGTCAAAGAAGGCCGCCCTTATAAGGGCGTGTTGTTCTTGGGGCTGATGATCACCGACGCCGGCCCCAAGGTGATTGAATACAACGTGCGCTTTGGCGATCCTGAATGCCAAGTGCTGATGCAGCGCCTGAACGGCGATCTGCTCGCAGCGCTGCAGGCCTGCATCGACGGCACCTTAGATCGCATCGAGCTGAACTGGAAGCCAGAGACCGCGGTGTGCGTGACGTTGGCCGCGCCCGGTTACCCCGGGGCGTATCCCAAAGGTCTGCCCATCACCTGCATCGACGCCGCCGAAGCTGCTGGCTGCACGGTGTTCCACGCCGGCACCGCGAGCAAAGACGGCGCGGTGGTGACTGCGGGCGGCCGTGTGCTGTCTGTCTGCGCCACTGGCGCTGACCTCGATCAAGCGCGCGCCACCGCCTATCGCGGCGCTGAGGCCATTCGCTTCGAGGGCAAGCATTTCCGCCGCGATATCGGGAAGCGCCGCGAAGCGCGGTCGGCGAAGTAATATGTTTATGACTCATTGCCTCCGTCCGGAAGTCCGGAAGTCCGGAAGTCCGGAAGTCTCCCGGCACAGAGGAGCAAGAGAAAACGAAATGGTGGCTTGCTCCATCCTTCCGATCGTGGGTGCAGGATATCCACACTCCCACAGGACTTCCGGACTTCCGGACTTCCGGACTTCCGGACCGGGGCAATGACCATCACGCTCACCCTCGATCAGGCCGGAGCCGCCTTGGCGGCGGACCGGATTCTGGTCCTGGCCCAGGGCGAGGGGTGGCTGGCGTTGGGACGAGCGCGCGATCGGGCGACGTTACTCGCGCTGCCAGGTGTCGAGGCGCATGAACTTGGGCCGACAGCGGGCGATGGTGCTTTACTTGCCGGACTTCTGCCATCGGCAGGTTTGCGCGCGCAGCGCTTGGTCGAACATGCGCTGCCGGGGCCGGTCGCGATCCGTCTCGGTGCGCACGGTCCACGCGTGCGGCGGCCCGATCATCCGCTGTGGACCGCGCTGGTGGCGCACCGCGAGCCCTTGCTCGCGGTCACCGGCAGCGGCCCCATGCCGAGCACCGCCACGCGAGTCGACACCGTACCCGTCGCGCGCGA
The DNA here is from genome assembly GCA_964415495.1 of uncultured candidatus Brocadiaceae bacterium. Taxonomy (GTDB): domain Bacteria; phylum Planctomycetota; class UBA11346; order UBA11346; family UBA11346; genus CAYQAQ01. The sequence goes on from CAYQAQ010000025.1 coordinate 13,474, forward strand.
TGACCGCTGCGTCATTAATGCTGGCCAGCCGCTGCACATCGAACAGGCACCCAATGCCCGCGCGCTGCACGACGCCGCGCGCGTGCATCTGCTGTGCGTGTGCACCGGCAATACCTGCCGCAGCCCGTTGCTTGCGGGCTTACTGCGCCACGCCTGTGCGATCCGCGGATTGACCGAGGTCCTGGTTGAGAGCGCTGGCAGTCACGCCAACAGCGGCGATCCCGCCAGCGCCAATACCGAGGCCTGCCTGCGCGTGCGCGGCATCGACCTCGACCATCATCGCAGCCGCAGCATCGACGATCTCGAATTGTCGCTATACGACCGTTTCTTGTGCATGACGCCCGGCCACATCGCGGCGTTGCGTTCTTACGGCATCGCCGATGACCGCATCCAGCTGGTCGATCCGGCGGGTGTGCCCGATCCCTTTGGCGGCCCTCTCGCGGCGTATGAGGCCTGCGCCGCGACCTTGGAAGCCGCCTGCCAACGCATCGTGGATGAGCTATGAACACGGTTCCCATCGCCTGCGCCGCGCTCGACGGCGCCAATGCCACCGATCCGAAAAAAAACGCGGATGGCCGCGCCGACGCCCTGCGCTACGCCGACGGCATCAGCCGCTGGGTCCAGCGACTCATCGTCGAGCCCAGCCCCGAGCTGCTCATCGCCGCCCGCGGCCAGCACCTCGAACGTTGGGTCATCCCACGCGCCAGCTTTCCTGAGGGCAAGGCCGGGTACTTCCGCTGGCGCAAGGCGGTCCAGGTCCGCCAGGGCGAACGCGTGTGCGAACTGCTACGCGGCCTAGTCGATGACGGCCGCAACGAACGCGTCGCCATGCTGGTCGCCAAGGCGGTCCCGGCCGGCGACCCGGAAGCCCAGGCCCTGGAAGATGCCGCCTGCTTGGTGTTCCTGGAACAGGAAATCGCCGGCTTCGCCGCCGCCCACGGCGACTACACCGCCGAGCACTACATCACCATCCTGCGCAAAACCTGGGTCAAGATGAGCCCGCAAGCGCAGGACCTCGCACGCGGCCTCCATCTGGAGCAGCCTTTCGCCGATTTGGTGAAAGCCGCTCTGGACATGGCCCCAGTCCGGAAGTCCGGAGGTCCGGAAGTCCGGAAGTCTTGAGGCAGACGAGCACGTGCACTTTTACAGTCCATGCCCGATACTCGACCATGAACGATTTCCCAGTCGCCCTGCACAGAAGACTTCCGGACCTCCGAACTTCTGGACCGGGGCAATGAATACATTGACCTCCCGCCCCTAGACGATTCACTGCCAAACCCTACGGCCGAGTGGCGGAATTGGCAGACGCAGCGGATTCAAAATCCGCCACTCGGCCGTAGG
>CAYQAQ010000026.1:0-14603 GCA_964415495.1 uncultured candidatus Brocadiaceae bacterium
TCGACTGTGTCCATGTCTGCGCCGGCCCCCTCTCCACGTCGTCCCTGGGCACCCGTCCTGGTGATTGCCGTCGTTCTGGGGCTCGCGGGGGCCTGGGCGGTCCATGGTCGCCCGCGCGCGGCTCCGACCGGTGATGTGGCGAGCACCGACGGACGAGCGATCTACGTGCGCTGTCAGGCGTGCCACGGCGTCGATGGCCGCGGTCTGCCTGGATACGCACCGGGTTTGATCGGCAATGCCGTGGTCCTAGGCGATGCGGGCGTCTTAGCGCGGCACCTCATGGTGGGCAGCAGTGCCCTGCGCCCGGGACAATGGTCGTCCATCATGCCGCCCTTCGCGGCGATGTTGAATGACAGTGAGATCGCCGTGGTCGCCACCTGGATTCGTTCGCAATGGGGCAACCGCGCGCCGCCGGTGAGTCCACAGGTGGTGGCCACGCAACGGGCACGGCTGACACCATGAGCATGCAGACGTATCGGGCTGGTCGCATCCAGGCACCGGTGATCATCGCCCTGATCTTCATCGTGATAACCAGTGTGGCTGGAGCTGCTGGCTTGGCATGGTTGTCCGCGCGCCCAGATGCCCGCCGCCATCACCCGATCGTGCAGGACGATCCGCGTCCGGGACCCGCCTTGGTGCTGGGCTTGGTCGATCATGAAGGGTTGCCCGTAACGGCCGAGTCCCTGCGCGGTCGCCACGTTTTGCTGTATTTCGGCTTTACCTACTGCCCCGACATCTGCCCGACCGAATTAGGATTTTTGGCGCGCGTGGTGCGGAGCATGGGCCCAGCCGCGGATGCGTTGGAGGTCTACTTCGTCACCGTCGATCCCGAGCGCGACACGGCAGAACTGTTGGCCGATTACGTCCCGCACTTCCATCCGCGTTTCCGCGCCCTGCGCGGCGATGATGCGGCGACGGCGGCAACGACGGCCTCATTGGGTGTGGTGGCAGCAAAGACCACGCCTGCGGGCGCTCCCGAAGGCTTTTATCTCATCAATCACTCGATGTCGATCTATCACATCGGTCCCAATGGCCGCCTTATCGCCACCTATCAAAGCCGTGATGGCATTGAGCCGACCGTTGCCACCATTCGCCAGCATATAGAAACGACGACCCCATGATCCGCTACACGCTCCTTCTGCTGGTGACCATGGCCACCCTCCTCGCTGCTGCCGACACCGTGACGGTGCATGAACCATGGTCGCGCTCATCAGCTGGTGCTGCCCGCGTCGGTGCCGTTTTCGCCGAATTACGCAATCCCACCGACACGCCGGTGCGCATCGTCAGCGGCATCAGTCCGGCGTGCGCGCGGGTCGAACTCCACACGCATGAGCATTTGCCCGATGGCAGCGCTCGGATGATCGAAATCCCCAGCATTGACATTCCTGCCCAGGGCAGCGTTCTCCTGAAGCCCGGTGGTTTGCATCTCATGCTCATTGATCTGCACGAACGCTTGGTCGAAGGCGGCACGGTCGAGATCACTCTCACCACCGCGGACGGCACCACCGTGCCCGTGCAGGCCGTCATCAAAAGCATCGCCGCCATGAGCGTCTGCTGCGACGGTTGAGCTCAACGAGTTGAGACTCGGCTACACCTGATCGGACTATCCATCACCGCCGCAGAGGTTCCTGCGGATCGGTGATCACTGGTTGGATTGCTCGATGCGGATGACGTTGCCGTCCTGGAAGTCGGTGGCGTAGACCCCATCACGAATCAAACGACCACCATCCCCCAGGACGCTCAGCCAATCACCTTTGCTGACACTGGGTACGCTGCCAAAGGCATAGAGCAGGACGGTGCGCAGTTCCGGCGTGATCCGCGGCGGCCGCTCACCGAAATCGACACCGACGGTGGCGACGGCCTTGTCGTCATGAGCATCTCGACCCAGGGCGCGGTGAAACCGTTGAACCTCGTGGTGCCCAAGACTCTGCCACTGACAGCGATGCGCTCGCGCGGCTGGAAGACCAGGCCGTGGATCGTTTCTTCTGCGCCGACAGACCCTCCCCGGCGAATCGCCGAGTCGACCTTGCCCGGTCCCGCTGGCACGAGCTTCACGGAACCGCCGAAGAGCAGCCATCCGATCAGCGCCAGGACGATGATCACCGCAGCTGGTATACCAAAACGTCCGGCCGGGGTTTTGCTGAAGGGAATAATGACGGGATCGCTTGGTGACTTGCCGCATTCACGGCAGGTGGTGCGCTCAGGCTTGTTCTTGGCACCACAGTGCGGACAGGCCCAGAGGTCTTTGCCCTGACCAGGCTTCACATCGGCTTCATTGACGTCAGCGGCTGGGGCATCGGCAGCGCCGGCAAAGGCATTAAAGCCCGCAGGTTCCGCTGGCTTGGCTGGGGCTTTTGCCGCAGGCTTGCTGGACTTCGCCACCGGCTGCGCTGGCGTCTTCACCAGCCCGAGCGGATTGGATTCGACCTCGACATCCGCGAAAGGATTGAAGCCACCAGCCCCAGGCTCGGGCTGCTGCGGTTTCTTCTTGGGTTGATCGTCCTCGATGAAGCCGGGAAGATCGTCAGTCACGTCAGTGTCCTTTCACAATCTGCGCACTGACCGCAGCGCGGACGGTAGAAGCTAAGTCGGCCGCTTCGGCCGCAGTGGGTGCCTCAGCGATGATGCGCGATACGGGTTCCGTACCGCTGGCGCGCAGATGCACCCAGCGATCAGGCCACACCAGTTTGATGCCGTCGCGGGTGTCGACGTCCGATCCCTTGGCCAAGGCATGCGTCCCCAGTGCGGGAATCGCGGCTTTCACCGCTGCGCGGTCGAGGCTGACCTTTTCTTTATGCATGAAATAGCGCGGAATCTGGTCGAGTACTTCGGCCAACGTGCCATGACCACCCGCGAGATACTCCAAGATCAAGGCCATGCCGATTTGTGCATCGCGACCCATGACCACGCGCGGATCGATGACGCCGCCGTTGCCCTCGCCACCGATCACGGCGGCGAATTGTTCCATCGCTTCGACTACGTTGGCTTCGCCCACCTTGGTGCGCACCACGGTGGCACCGTGGCGGCCGGCCACGTCTTCGAGCATGCGACTGGTTGAGAGATTGGTGCAGGCGACCACGTCTTTGGGATGAGCGCCGCTGGCAATCGCCGCCGCGATGCGCGCCGCCGCGCACAGCACCAGAGTGTACTCTTCGCCAAGAAAGCGTCCCTGATCATCGATCACGGCCAAGCGATCGGCATCGGGATCGAGCACAAAGCCAAGGTCAGCGCCCACTGCTTTGACCACGGCACCGGTTTCACGGACGTTGGCGGCATTGGGTTCAGGATCGCGCGGGAAGACTTGATCCTCGCGGGTGTAGAGCGGGATCACTCGGCAGCCCAACCGTACGAGCAGCTCCGGCGCAATGCGGCTGCCCGCACCGTTTACCGCATCGATGACCACCGAGAAACGTCGCTCGCGAATGCGATCGACATCGACTGCGCTCAGGATGCGTTGCAGATGCACATCAACCGCGTGTTCGACGCGATGGTAATCGCCGCACGTGAGCCACGGCCGCCATTGGTCCTTGGGGCCAAGCTCCCAGGTCTCGACCACGCTGTTGAGTTGCCCTTGGTCGACATTGCGGCCCGTTGCGTTAAAAAACTTGAGCGCATTCCACTCGACCGGATTGTGGCTGGACGACACCTGAATGCCGCCAGCAGCGCGCAATTCGCTGACCATGATCGGTACCGTCGGCGTCGGTACGATGCCGAGATTGATGACATCGCAGCCCGCCGCACGCAAACCAGCCGCGGCGGCCTGAGTCAGCATCTCGCCGGTGGGGCGACTATCACGAGCCAGCACCACCGCGCCGCGTCCGCCCGCAACGCTGTGCCCGAAGGCGGCTGCCAGCCCGAGAACCTGCTCGGCATTGAGGGTCTGACCGACGACGCCCCGGATGCCCGAGACCGAGACGACGCATTTGAGCTGACGTGTCATAGAATGGGTAGGGTCGCCCGCCGAGGACCCTCGTCCAGAGGCGACCAGCACCCGAAGTGGTTGTGCGTCAATCGCTTCAGGCGTGCAGGGAGGGCCTCGGCGGCACTGGATTGTCTTCACGCAAGGTCGAATAACCTAAGGATCCTCTTTGGGAAATCGCTGGAGCGCTCTCAGGCCCCGCGCAAGCTGCGGTCATGCCCGCTGCTGCCGAACTGCCGCTGTTGTCGCGCCAAGCCCAAGCGCGGCTGAAGCGGCCCAAAACCAGGGGTGCCTTTCAGCCCCACGACGCCGCCCGCCGCCAACTCGGCCTGCTGACGGTGGCTGACCCAGCCGGCCAGGCACGCATCTACTGGCTGGTCGACCTTGCGACCGGCGTGATTGAAGATGCACGCTTCCTGGCCTTCGGCGAATTGGCCAGCCATCCGGTCTTCGATGCCTTCACCGAGCTGGCGCGTGGCAACACGGTCACGGCCGCCGCCGCGCTGACCCCGGAGCAGATCGACAGTCTGCTGCGCGATGACCCGCTGACACCAGCAACCGGATCGATGGACGCATACGTCGCGGTCCGCCGCGTTCAGGATCTGGCCCAGGCCGCTCTGCCGAACATCGAACTGCTGCCGCCACCGACTGATGCGCCGCGCTACCAGCGCAAGCGCAAGGCCGACTGGTCGCCGGAAGATCAGGCCTGGCTGCCCCTGGGCCTGTTCAAGAAAGCCGAGATCGTCGACAGCATTCTCAACGATGTGCTGCGCCAACGCCTCAACGATGACACCGTCACCTGGCGTCTCGATGGCATCAACGACGACTTCCGCGTGCGCCTGTGTTTCACTGGCCTGGACGAGGCCCAGATCCCGACCCTGTGCGCGTTTGTGCAGGACGCGCTGCATGAACGCGTGCACCCGCACATCTTGGTCGAGGAAGTACGGTAATGCTGCTCACATCAGGCCCAACGCGTCCTCGCACGCATGAACGGATGTTGCCATGAACGACGCGGATCGCGATGCGTATAAATACGGTTTTTCGACCGCCGTCGAAGCGGTAACGCTGGGGCGCGGCCTGAGCGAAGACGTGGTGCGCGCGATCAGCGCAGCGCGCAATGAGCCGGCATTTTTACTCGATTTCCGGCTCAAGGCCTTTGCGCGCTTCCAGCAGATGGAAGAGCCGACCTGGGCAGCGGTGGATTATCCGGCCATCGATTACCAGGCGATCCAATACTACTCGTCGCCCAAGGCCGCGGGCCCGAAGTCCGAGGCCACCTACGAGAGCATCGATCAGGTTCCGGCCGAGATTCTCGAAACCTTCGCCAAGCTCGGCATCCCGCTCGATGAACAGAAGCGTTTGGCTGGCGTCGCTGTCGACGCGGTGTTCGATTCGGTATCCATCGCAACCACCCATCAAGCGCGCCTCTTCGATGCCGGGGTGATCTTCTGCTCGATCCAGGAAGCGGTACGCATGTTCCCCGCCCTGGTCGAACGCTGGTTGGGCAAAGTGGTGCCGATTGCTGACAATTATTTCGCGGCCCTCAATTCGGCGGTGTTTTCCGACGGCAGCTTCGTCTACATTCCGCCCTACACCAAATGCCCGCTCGAACTGTCGACCTATTTCCGCATCAATAACACCGACTCCGGGCAGTTTGAACGCACCTTGATCATTGCCGATGTCGGCTCCCAGGTCAGCTATCTCGAAGGCTGCACGGCACCCCAGTCGTCGAAGCACCAACTGCATGCCGCTGTGGTCGAGCTGGTCACCTTGGATGATGCCTCGATCAAATATTCGACGGTGCAAAACTGGTATTCCGGGGATCCGGAAACCGGGGCTGGCGGCGTGTACAACTTCGTCACCAAGCGCGGGCTGTGCAAAGGTGCGCGCTCGCACATCTCGTGGACCCAGGTCGAAACCGGTTCTGCCATCACCTGGAAGTACCCGAGCTGCATCCTGGTCGGCGACGACAGCGTGGGCGAGTTCTACTCGGTGGCGCTGACCAACGGTCGCATGCAGGCGGATACCGGGACCAAGATGATTCATATCGGGCGTAACACCCGGTCGACGATCATCTCCAAAGGCATCAGCGCTGACCGTTCGTCCAATGTCTATCGCGGCCTGGTGCAGATCATGCCCAAGGCCGCGGGCGCGCGCAATTTTACCCAATGTGACTCGATGTTGGTCGGCAAGGAATGCGTCGCGAAGACGTTCCCCTACGTCGATGTGCAACATCCCGACGCGCGCTTGGAACACGAAGCCAGCACCTCGACTCTGAGCGAGGACCAGCTGTTCTATCTGCGGTCTCGCGGAATTCCGCAGGAAGAAGCCATCGGCGCCATCGTCAATGGCTTCTGCAAAGATGTCCTCGCCGTTCTTCCCCTGGAGTTCGCCGCCGAGGCGCACAAGCTCCTAGCCCTCAAACTCGAAAACAGCGTCGGTTGACCCACATGCTTGCCATTCACGATCTCCACGCCCGCGTCGGCGAAACGCCGATTCTCAAGGGGCTCACGCTTGCCGTCGGTGCGGGCGAAGTCCACGCCATCATGGGCCCCAACGGGTCCGGCAAATCGACCCTGTCGAAAGTCATCGCTGGCCACCCCAGCTATGAAGTCACGGCAGGCACGGTGACGTGGAAGGGCCAGGACCTGCTCGGCCAGGATCCGGAGGAGCGCGCCTTGGCGGGCATCTTCCTCGGCTTCCAGTACCCGGTCGAAGTCCCGGGCGTGAACAACGCGGATTTCCTGCGTCTGGCCTACAATGCCCGCCGCAAGGCACGCGGTGAAAGCGAACTGAAAGCCGCCGAGTTCGCCCCCCTGTTGGCGACCAAGCTGCGCGAAGCCAAGCTCGACAACATTTTCGCCGAGCGCGATCTCAACGCTGGTTTCTCCGGCGGTCAGAAAAAGCGCAATGAAATCCTGCAGATGACGGTACTCGAACCCGAACTGGCCTTGCTCGACGAAACCGATTCCGGGCTCGATATCGATGCGCTCAAAATCGTCGCCGATGGCATCAATGCCTTCCGCCGTGCGGATCGCGCGATCATTCTGATCACTCACTACCTGCGCCTGCTCGACCTGGTCAAACCTGATCGCGTTCATATATTGGCCGAAGGCCGCATCGCCACTAGTGGCGACCGCACCTTGGCCGAACGCATTGATGCGGAAGGCTTTGAAGGGGTGTTGGCGTGATGCATGGGCATAGGTCTTGGGTCCTGGGTCCTGCGTCCGGCGTCTCTCGCACAGGGTGTGACCGCCGATGAGTGCGGCGGTGCTTACAGCGGCGGTACAAGCAGCAGCGGTCGCGCGGATGCAGGTTGTTGGCCTGCCGACGCGTTCTCTCGAGGACTGGCGTTACGTCGATGTCGCGCCGTTAGGGGCCGATCTCGGCACTGGCGCAGTGCCAGCGATGGCGATCCAGGCCGAAGGCTGGGCGGTTGCGCCCGTTTCTGAAGAACGCCAAGCGGCGTGGCAGGCCTGCGTGGCCACCGCCACGGACGTTGGTGCGATCGGCAGCTTGGCCCACATCAACGACAGCGTGCACCTGACGTTAGGCCGTGATGCGACCGGCGTCGCCAACGTTATGATCGACACGCCCGTAGGCGTGCATGGACGTCGTCTGGTGGTCACCTTAGAGCGCGGCGCCAGTGGCACCCTGGTCCTGCGCCATCGCGTCGGAGCGGCTCGTTCGTATACCGGCATCGACATCGATGCCGCGCCGGGCAGCCGATTGGTCGTCGAAGAGATTCAAGATGGCGACGACGCAGCGCAGCTGTTGAGCAATGCCTGGCTGCGCCTCGACCGCGACGCGCACGTAACCTGGACCAGCGCCTGGCGTGGCGGCGCCCTCGTCCGGGCGCGGCTGAAAGCCAAGCTGCTCGCCACTGGCGCCGAAGTCGATATCGCTGGTCTGGCCCGCATCGCTGGTACCCGCCAAGCGCATCAATTTCTGCGCGTTGAGCACCTCGCTGGCGACACCCGCTCGCAGCAACTGTTCAAGAATGTGATCGATGGCAGCGCCCGGGCCAGCTTCGATGGGCTCGTGCATGTCGCCAAAGGCGCTGACCGCAGCGATGCGCAGCAGACCAACCACAACCTGCTGCTCAGCGTGGGTGGACGCGCGGATACACGACCGCAGCTCGATATTCACGCCGATGAGGTCAAAGCCGCGCACGGTGCTACCGTCGGCCGACCGGAAGATGACCAGATCGTCTACCTGCGCACGCGCGGCTTGAGCCTGGCCACCGCTCGAGCCCTCGTCCAGCAGGGCTTCAGCGACGAAATCCTGCATCGGTTCCGCCATGTCCAGCCTTGATGTTGCCGCCATTCGAGCCCAGTTTCCGGCTCTGAATGATATCCATCAGGGCAAGCCGCTGGCGTATCTCGACAGCGCGGCCACGGCCCAAAAGCCCCTCGCCGTGATCGAAGCGATGGATCACTTCCTGCGCGAACAATATGGCACGGTGCACCGTGGACTGTATCGCCGCTCGGTGGCATCGACGCGGCGCTATGAAGATGCCCGCCGCACCGTCGCCCGCTTCCTGCATGCGCCGTCGGAAAAATCCATCGTCTTCACCATGGGCTGCACCGACGCCATCAATCTGGTCGCGTGGTCGTGGGGACGGGCCCACCTCAAACCCGGCGATCGCGTGCTGGTCACCGGCATGGAACACCACGCCAACATCGTGCCGTGGCAGATCACCGCCGAGTTGACCGGCGCGGAATTAGTCGCCTGCCCGATTTTGGATGACGGCAGCCTGGATCTGGATGCGTTCGATGCACTGCTCGATGAGCGGGTCAAACTGGTATCGGTCATCCACATCGCCAACAGCTTGGGCACGATCAATCCGGTGCAGGAGTTGGTGCGCAAAGCCCACCGCATCGGTGCCAAGGTGCTGATCGATGCCGCCCAATCCGTGACCCATGGGGCTCTGGATGTGCAGGCCCTGGATTGCGATTTCCTCGCGTTTTCCGCGCATAAATTATACGGTCCCACCGGCATCGGCGTGCTCTATGGCAAGGCCGACGCCCTGGCCAGCATGCCGCCCTGGCGCGGCGGCGGCGAGATGATTGAAAAGGTCACCTTCGCCCGCACCACCTTTGCCGAGCCACCTGCGCGCTTCGAAGCCGGCACCCCGCCTATCACCGAAGCGATTGGCTTGGCGGCTGCGTGCGATTGGATCAGTGCCATTGGCTGGGATGCCATCACTGCTGCTGAGCGCGACCTCTACGCCTACGCGGAAGCGCAATTAGCAACCGTTCCTGGCCTACGCCGCATCGGCACCGCATCGGAGCGCACCTCGGTTCTTTCGTTTGTCATACCTGGTGCACACGCCGCTGATATCGCCAGCGTGCTCGATATGGAGCACATCGCCATCCGCGCCGGCCATCATTGTGCGCAGCCGGTGATGGAACGCTTCGGCGTGCCCGCGACTGCCCGCGCGTCGCTCGGAATTTATACCACACGCGAAGATATCGACCGCCTGACCGCGGGCCTGCAGAAGGCCGCTGAATTATTCGGGTAACCTGAGCCAGCGATACTTACGTCAGCGTCGCGTGCTTGCCGGTCGCCTCGAGTTCGCCTTCGATGCGGCGACGCTGATCTTGTTCGAGCGCCCAGCGCACGGCTTCCCATTCGAGGGCTTGGCCACGATTGAGCAGATCGCGGGCCATGGCCACGGCAGAAGCATCTTCGCCAAGATTGACCAGTTGATCGAGCACGGCGAGAGCTTCGTCGGTGCGGCCATCGACTTGCAGGAGTGATACGGCGTGGCGGTAAAAGCGCTGCGCTTGACGGTCATCGCCGAGGGAATGTACGACTTCGGCCAGTTGCACCACAAGGTCCGGATTGCGCGGATTGCTCGCCACCAAGCGCTGCAGGAGGTCAACGGCACGATCGAACTCACCTTGCGACAACAAGTCGTCGAGTAGTTCACTGCCGGACTTGAGTTCCTGGGCGGGATCGCCCATGCGCCGATAGAGCTCGACCAGTTCATCACGGGCCGCGAGTTTGTTGATTCCTTCGCTGCGCTGCACCCGTTGCCGGGCGCGCTCCAGGGCGATGCCATAGTCGTGGCGGCGGACGGCGAAGACCACCAGATCGCGTAAGATGACGTCGAGGTTGGGGTCCTTGAGCACCAATGCCAAGTCCGCGAGTTCAACCCGCACCATCAAATCATCGGGACGCAACTTGCGCAGCTGGACCAAATGCTGGCAGGCCACGTCGGCGCGGCCCAGACCACGGGCCAGATCTGCGGAAGCGCGGAAGTTAGCTTCGGCCGTTTCGCGATCGCCGGCGCGATTGGCAATCTGGGCCAGGCGTGAACGCAGTGGCAAGCTGGCAGGATCGAGGTCGAGGGCGACCTCACACATCGACCGTGCCTCTTCGAGATGACCGACCACCAACGCCGCGTCGACGGCGCGGGCTAAGGTCGCCGACGCTTTATTCTCCATGACCAGGCGGGAATAGACCAAGGCCAAACGTTTGAGAATATCGACCTGATCGCCCGCCACTTCGAGAATACGTTCCAGCGTCGCCGCCAAGCCATTGAGGTCGCCTTCACGCTCTTGGCTATTGGCGAGCAGCTTGAGTTGTTCGGTGGCGCCATCGCGATTCTTGCGCCGGCGATAGGCCTCGGCGAGCCAGCGATGCGCGTTGGAGTCTGACGGTGCCAGGCGCGCCTTGAGCTCGTACAGACCGATGAGCAATTCTTCTGCGGCCGCATCGCCGAAGGCGAGCACGCGGTCGATTTCAGCGATGGCCTCGTTGGTGCGTCCGAGCTGCTCCAGCAATTCGGCGTACTTGTGGGCTTGTTCGAAACGCTGCGGCTGGATCAGGCACAGTTGGGCCAGCGCTTCGACCGCTTCTTCGAGGTGACCGCGATCTTCGGCCGCGCGCGCTACTTGTTCCAGCTGAACCACGGCCTGATCTTCATCGCCTTCGGCAATGGCGATGCGTGCCAACAAGCTAGCGCAGCTGGCGGGATCGGCACCGAGTTCTTGCGCTTCATGGACGCTTTGTGAGGCCTGATCGTGCGCGCCCTTGGCCGCGTAAACTGCGGCTAATTCGAGCAGCGCGGCGACCGCATCATCCTTTTCGCCGAGATGCTGATAAATGCCGTACAGCTGAATCAGAGGTCCTTCGCGTTCGGCGCCTAAGCGTAGCGCATTGCGCAGGGCGATGACCGAACTGCCGGGATCCGCCAGCATGCTGGCGGCGGAAACATAGAACTTCGCGGCCCGCTTCTGATCACCGAGTTTCTCGGCGAGCTCAGCGATGTGCAGGTGGATGCGTGGGCTCTGCATGCCCAGTTCCACGGCGCGCAAATACAATTGATATGCTTTGGGATAGCCCTGGCGACTGTTGGCAGCGTCGGCCTGGACCACGATTTCCATCGCGCCGCCGATCTTGAGCATGCTCTTTTGAGTCAACCGACCTAAGGCGAGCTTGAGTCGAAAGGGTGACAAGCCGGCGCTCAGCATGAGGTCGTCGACGACCGCCCCATCGTGCCAGCCGCGCATCAGCGATTGTTGGTCTCGATCGAGATTCACCACCGGAGCATTCGCTTCGCGCAGCAGCACATCCCAGCGATGAGGAATGTGCGCCTGCAGCGATTTGAGTTCATCCGACCGCCGCATCGATTCGAGCAGCAAGCCGGCCGGCGGAATTTGCACACCCAGTTTGGCCTGAAAGGCAGCCCATTGGTCAGCGGCAAGATTGCCCACGAACTGGAAGTTGGCACCGCTCCATGACACCACTTCGGTCATGTTCTCTTCGATGTAGACATCGATGGCGTCGAGCAACACGTCTTTGCTCGCCAGACCTTTGCTTTGCAGAGTTTCGATCAGGACCAGTTCGCCGACCTCGTCGCCCAGCTCGGTGAGAATGCCGGCCAGCACGTCCGGTTTGATCAATTGACCCCAGGTCAGGCAGCGGGCGAACATTTCCGGGGCGGCGCCATTGAAGGCGATGAGCACCCCGGCGTTGAAGTACATGCGCCGGGTCAAGCGCTTGAACTCGATGATCAGGGTGCCCGTTCGACGCTGAGTCGCGATCGTCTGGATGAGCTCCGGCAGATCGACCAGACTCGATATCGCCTGTTGGGACGAGCTCATGCGGTATTTCTACCCGATGGTAGAGCATAGACCAAGAGGTTGTTTGGGAACACGCGCGGGCACCGACACAAGCGGTCCAGAGACGACCTCCGTCAGTGCCCGCCTCGGCTCTAGGTCCTGCGCTACCCAGCCTTTGCGCGACCCACTGGCCGTTAGGGCACGCCGACGATCTCGGTCCGCCCGCGAAATCCACAGAGGAGATCGTAGGGGATCGTTCCTGCCCATTCGGCGAGGTCAGTGAGGGCAATACTTACCGCCCCCTGGCGACCGATGAGGACCGCGCCTTCACCCGGAGCCGGGACATGATCGCAGTCCGTCACGTCGACGATGATGTAGTCCATGCTCACTCGGCCCAGCACGGGGCAGCGTTGCCCGGCGACGATGACCTGGGCCCCGCGCGCTGACGCCGCGAGCGGATAGCCGTCGGCGTAGCCGACCGGGACGATCGCGACCACGCTGTTCCGGGTCAGGTGATGCAGATGATTGTAGCCGATGCCGTGGCCGGCGGGCAGGCGCTTGACCAGGTTCAGACTCGACAACCAACGCAAGGCCGGCTGCACGCCTGGATCGGGGCACCCTTCGGGTACGATGCCGGTGAGGAGCAGCCCGGCGCGCACGTGCGTGGTCACGCCACTCGGGCGCACCAGGACGCCCTCGGAGTTGGCGCAGTGTAGCCAGCACTCGGCGGGCACGGGGCCGACCTCGGCCAAAATGGTCGCGAAGCGGGCTTCCTGAGCGGTCGCGATTTCGGCGTTGGTCGCCATCGGATAATGCGTGGCGATGCCGGCCAAGCGCAGCGAGGGCGCCTCGCGCACGCGCGCGATCAAAGCAGCGGCATCGGTCAGCGGTACGCCCATACGGCCCATGCCGGTATCGATATTCACATGGATGCCGAGCGGATCGCGCGCCGAGGCTAAACGCGCATATTCGTCGGCTTCGTCCAGCGACGAGCAATGCACTTCGTACGCACTCGCCACCACCGCTTGGCGCTCTTCCGGCAGCGGCGAGCCCAAAATGATAATCCGCGCGTCAGGCACCGTATCGCGCACTCGATCAGCCTCGGACAAGCAGGCGACCGCCAGCGCCGCTGCGCCCGCGCGATGGTAGATGCGCGCGCAGCGTTCGAGCCCCAGGCCGTAAGCATCCGCCTTGATCACCGCGATCACGCCGCGCCCCCCCGCGGCGCGAATCACCGCCGCCAGATTCGCGCGTAAGGTGCCGTAGCTGACTTCAATGCGGTTACGCCACGCCATGCGTCATCTAGCGTCGTCGGCGTGCAACCGCCCGCCAGTCCCCTGTTCGCGCTCGCGTTGCTCTTCCCGCTGCAGGACGGGGGCGGGCTCCTGCAGGTACACCGGCAGCACCTGATCCCAGGTGACGGGTGTCACGCTTTGCGCCGCCCAGGCGACGCCAATGGCGCTGGGGCCGTCTGCCGAACCCACGCGGGTGCCCGGACGCCAGCGTTCGGCCAGCTCCGGCTTAGCCGTCAATGCCGGCCCAATGGCGATCGGATCACAACCGTCCGGCAACAACGGCGGCTGAGCATCAGGAATGGCAGCGCTCGCCACCACCATCGTCGGGCGACGAGCCTCGTCGACGGCGACCACCGCATGAAAGGTGGTGTCTCGTTTGAGGGGCAACAGGCACCACCACAAACCCGGACCCTGGGCGCAAGCGAGGGCCACCAAGGTGTCGACCGGCAGCACCGGCAGCTGTTCGATCCACGCCAGCGTCCGCACCGCCGTCACGGCGACGCGCAGGCCGGTGAAGCTACCGGGGCCCACCGCCACGGCCACGGCGTCGGGGCGACCATGACGCTCGATTAGTTCGTGAATGGCCCCAACCAAGCGGCTTTCTGCCGCCTGATCGCCCAGGTCGATGCCATCGACCGGGCCCTGGTCCCACCACCAGACACTGCCCGAACGGGCGACGGATTCACAAGCTAAAATACGCACCTGGGCCACCGTACGCTCGACGCCCCGCCGACAAAGGCTGTTGTGGGGGGAGGACCCGGGTCCTATAAGCACGCCCATGTCCGAAAAGAAGCCGGTCCATGCCAATTTCCCCGAACGCGGCCTTAAGGTCGTCATCGGTCCCTACATCAATGCCACCAACACCAAGTTGCTGCGCAAACTGACCATCGGCACCTATGAGATGTCGGTGCATCAGCAGGAGAAAATCGGGAGCACGGTCGAAAACGCCCGTGTTGCCCTGACCGATCTTGCCAAAGAGCGCGGTCTGCAGTTCGAGCTGGTCGAACACCGCGACTGCGCCGGTGCCTTCAAGGCGGAAGGTCCCGCAGCCCGCCTACAGGTGTGGATCGGCACTCCGTTTGAGAGCGGTCAGACCACGCATCTGCTGTGGGCGCAATACACCGATCCTTCGAAGCCGCGGCACCTCGGCGTGGCGTTCAAGCTGAACACTGCGTTCTCGATCGACGATATCGTCGCCCTGTGCAAGAAAGCCCAGGACAACGCGCGCGATCTCGAAGCCGACGAAGCTTTTGAAATCATCGGCAATCCGCCGCCGCGCTTTCAGAAGAAGGCGAAAGAGGGCGCTGCTCCGGCCGA
>CAYQAQ010000027.1:0-11690 GCA_964415495.1 uncultured candidatus Brocadiaceae bacterium
TTTGATGCAGGGCACCCGCCACGAGGTCCTCGTCCAATCCGCGTTCGGCCTCACGCTCCAGACAAGTCAAAATGCATCGGATCACCGCATCGCCACTACCGGGCTTGCAGCCCTTGAGGCCGACGGCAAAGGCGTTCTCGCGATTATGGTCGCTGAGACCCGAAGGGGCCAACGACTTGCCCAGCCCGGAACCGATCAGCGCACGATACAAGGGTGCGCCATCGTGGCCGAGCAGATAGGTATCGAGCGCATGCAGCGCCAACCAGCGCAAGCGGTCGGCGATCGGCGCGCACAGCCACGTGACGGTGACGGCTTCGGCGCTGCTGGCGTCCTCATCGGCGCTGATCGGATATGGCACACTGAGGCGCTGAGCACCCTGCCACCGCGGTTGCACGGCGCTCGGCGGCAGGGCCGCCTGCTTGCTGAATCCCTGCAAGTGCTCGGCCAGGAACGCCGCCTGCGCCGCCCAGGAGATCGAGCCATAGGTGCAGGCTGCGGCATTGGACGGATGGTAATAGCGCTGATGGAAAGCGGTGAAATCCGCGTAGGTCAACGAGGGAATCGCTGCCGGATCACCACCCGAATCGTGGCCATACGGGGTATCCGGCGCTAAGCGCACGCTCTGGGCACGATAGATGGTGCCATCGAGATCGCTGTAAGCGCCCTTCATCTCATTGTAGACGATGCCCTTGATCACCGGCTTGCCGGCCGCATCGCCAGTTGGACTGAAACCCAGACGCCAGCCTTCCTGCAGGAAGTGCTCCTCACGCAGCAGCGGATGGAACACCGCATCGCAGTACACGGCGGCGAGATTGAAGTAGTCGGTGTCGCTGAGGGTCGCCACCGGATACAGCGTGCGATCAGGATACGTCATCGCATTGATGAACGTCGCCAGGGACGATTTCAGCAACTCAACGAAGGGATCCTTGACCGGAAACCGCTGGCTGCCGCAGAGCACGGTATGCTCGAGAATATGCGGCAAACCCGTATCATCGGGCGGCGGCGTGCGCACCGCGATGCTGAACAGCTTTTCGGCATCGTCAGCGGCTAAGTGCAGCCACGGCATGCCGGTGGCCTCATGGACAGCTTCGATGGCGATGGCCCGTACGGCCGGCAGAGGCCGGACGCGGGTGACGTGGAAACCATGCAGGCGAGTGTCGAGCGTCGGCAGATCAGTCTGGGGCATGGCTGTATGATCGCACTGCTGGCCATCTGCCAAGAAGGATCCGGGGGGCTATCCGTTATTGCGATGCGTCTCGGGCGAGACCATGAGGACGTCGCGCGTCGATTACGCCCTGAACCACAGCGGCCACACAACTCGGCCAGGGTGCTTCGACGACAGAGCCAATGCGAGTGCCATCGACGTAAGCAACCGAGCACCAGACCGGCTGAGGGGGAACGGCAACCGGACACCCCCACCAGTCATGCAAACGGGCCATGGTTGAAGGGGTAACCGTGGCACCTACATGACCTAGTCCACCCATGATGGCGCCATTGCCGAGGTGTATCCAGACCTGGATCCAGGGCGGATCGACCCTGAAAATCAATTGGTAACTGCCCAGAACAAGTTTCCCTCCTTTCCGTTGCAACGCATCGGGAAGGAGGGTGATCAGCCTATACGTTGGCCCATCGAGATCGTCCAGAACAGCTTGGTACCATGCTGCAGTTCTATGGTTTAAAATGTACATAGCCAACTTCAGGCGAGCATGGGTGGCTAAAAACGGTCAGCGTTTTGGCATAGGACCGAGCTTGACTCCATCCGGGTAATACTTCCAGCCGTCGCGAACGCGTATTTTGGCATCCCACGGGAGCTTGTACTTTCCCTCTGCGAGATCTTTGACCCAGGTGAGGTAATTTTCACGTTCGCCACCCGGTTTGCCAACATAGGCGCGGCAGCCCAGATTGAAGATGTTGTTTTCCAGCGCCCAGTTTTCACGAGCCTTATCGACCAAGCGGGGAAACAATTCAGCGGTGACGATTTCCCACGGATTACGGTGTCCTTGTTGCAAGACATTGCCGTCGTAATTGCACACCGTGCCCTCGCCAAAATAATAGAAAACCCCATCATAGCCGGCCAAATTGACCGAAATGGTGTACATGAGGTTTTGCCAAGCGTTGGTTCGGTTGGTCCAGATCCACTGATCGTTGACCTGGGTGGAATACCCGGATATGCGGATATACACGTTGGCACCTTTATAGGCGGCTTCGCGGGCGAGTTCGGGGAACATGCCATCGTGGCAGATGCATACCGCGAGCCTTGATCCCTTGGGACCGTCGCACACGGGCATGCCATAATTTCCAGGTGACCAGGGTTCAATGGGGACCCAAGGCTGCAGTTTGCGATAATGGAGAGCGATATCGCCATTTGCGTTGATGATGATTGCCGTGTTGAATGGAGGGAGCTTGGGATCGTCATTGACCTCCATGAGCGAAAACACGCCCCAAACCTTGTTAATCCGGCAGGCCTCACGGAAGCGCACAATCTCTGGGCTATCGATGCGCAGGAGCATCTCATCGTAGGTCCAAATTGCCGTATTCAGTCCTTGGGTCGAGTATTCGGGAAATACAATAAGATCGAGATCCGGATAGCCCGCCTTAGTGTTGGCCACCGCCTTGCATATCTGATCTACTTGCGTTTTGATGTCAGCAGGTCCGCTGATCACGGGAACGGGATATTGGATCATGGCGACGAGGAGGGCCTCATCCCACGCACTGACACTGCCGGTACTGCCCATGGGGTAGCTCCTTGAAAGGTGTTGTTTGGGGAACGCACATCTGTACGTTACGTTATGCAACCCTGTTGCAGTAACTATGCCAAGGTTGATGGCATCACAATTGGTCGGCGTGCAGCACTTACCACTCCGATGACGCGCATTTAATCACCGCCCGTCTGATTCCTGATGACCAAGAGGACGATCAACGTGAGTAACAACGAGGTGGCATGATGGCGGCCATGCGCCCTGCTCGTGGTGACATGCGGTGGATGGGAGTGATCCGTTTTGATCATCCCTGCACGACACGCGGTCTACACAGGCATTCGTGGGTGCCGTGCGCAGTCCATGATCATAATGCCCCATCGCGGTGGACCTGATGGCGGACTCTGCTCCCACTGATCATTCCCCGCGTCCATTGCACCTGTCTGCCGCCCTTCCCACCGCACTAGCCGCCATGTGGTTCGGCGTGGCTGGAGGTATCGCGGTCGTAGCGCTTGGTATCGCTGGATTCTTGGCGGCGAGCGGAATGCTGCCGGCCGTCCGACTGGCCATGGCGCTCATCGCGGCGCCAGCGGCGCTCATTGCGGCGGCCACCGGAAGTGCCTGGCTGCTGGCCCGTGGACGTTCGGAGCTCGTGCAGATTGATACCTTTGCCCTCAACGCCGCGCACGACACGCCCGCTGCAGGTAGTTTGTTCGGTCGCACCCGAGCTGAGGAGGCCCAGTCAGTACGCGGTGCCGTCGTTCAGCGCTTGCGTCAGCATGCGACTTGGCCGCAGCGCATGATCGCGATGCCGTTTCTGCTGGTGCCAGGGATGGCGCTGGCTAGCGCCTGGGGTGTTCTACCCGCCGATAGCATCGGGAGCGGGGCAGCGGCCATTGCGGTCGGTGTGTGCGCGTTCGCGGCGCTGGTTGCCGAGCGTCTGCTGGCGGCTCAGGTCGGTTCAGATGCCCGGCAGGTGCTGCCGGTAGTGCGCGTGGCCGCGCTCCTCCTCGGCTTGGCGACGGTGAGCATGGTGCTGCTGCTGGTCGGTAGTCCGGGTACGGTGTGGATCATCACCGGGTTGCTGGTCGTGACCCTGGTGGTCGCGGGTGAAATGCTCGTACGGGCCAGCGTCGGATGCTTCCTGCCACCACCACCAGCTGATGCGATCACGGTGTGGGTACGCTCGGCGATCGCCGAGCGTCTGCCCGGCGGCGAGCGTCGGCGGACGGGGCCGGCGTGGAAGGAAAGCTGGGCGCTGCATTTCCTACGCGATGCTGTGCCACCGACGGTATTGGCCGCGGTGGTGAGCCTGTGGTTGTTGACCGGTATCACCATCCTTGCCCGTGATGAGCGGGGCGTTCATGAGCAGGGAGGGGTGCCGATGGCAGTGGTCGGCCCAGGCCTGCATGTGCATGCCCCGTGGCCGTTTGCCCGTATCCGCCGCACGGAATTCGGCACGGTACATCAAGAGATCTTGGGACTCAGTGAGAGCACGGCCGCCTTGCCCACCATCGCGACCGAAGCGGATCCACCGCCATTGGTCGATCGCTTGTGGGATCAGGCGCACCCGGCTGAATCGCAATTTCTTGTCCCAGGTCCGGGCGATGCGGATCGGCGCACCGCCTTTCACCTGTTGAATGCCGACATTCGCGTGCTCTGGCGCTTCGCTTTGACCGACCAGGCGGCCCATGCTGCGGTCTATCGGGTCGGCGACGGTGCGAGTCTGGTTCGGCGTTTCGCGACCCAGGCGCTGACTGAAGCGTTCCACACGCGTACCTTGATCGACATCGTCGGGGGCGATCGCGACGGCCTGGCGCTTCAGGTCACGGAAACCATTCGCGAACGCCTGACTGCCCTTGATACCGGGATCGACATCGTGGCGGTGCTGATCGAAGCCATCCATCCCCCACCGACGGCGGCGCCAGCCTACCACCTCGTTCAGGCAGCGGGCATCGAAGCCCAGTCGCGCGTCACCGAGGCACGTGGTCGAGCCCAGGTGATCGAACACGAAGCCCAGCAAGAGATCCAGCGCTTGCGCAGCGATCGCCAAGCGCTGGCGCGCGAGATAGCGGTCGCTGCCCAGGTTGAGCAGTCCCGATTCTCCGCCGACATCGCCGCTCAGCAGGTCGCTGGCGACGTGCTTGATTTCGAGCGTTGGCTGACTGCTTATGCGACTTCGTTGATGAAGGCGCGCGTAGTGGTGCTGGATCATCGCCTCGACCGCGACGTCGTTCCATATCTAGATTTTCGCCCCGGTGCACTCGGTGGCGATGGGAATCGCCGACCATGACGACCACTTCTCCTCCACCGTCGTCGCGGTTCGCGCGCAGTGCCCGTTACGCTATTGCGCTGTTCCTGGTGGTGCTGGCGCTAGCCGCGGCGACGGCAGTGCCGGTCGCAACCGGCGACGCCGCGGTCATCACCCGCTTTGGCCGCCCACACGCCGTGCAGATTGATCCTGGCTTAGCGTGGAAATTGCCACCGCCGATTGATCGCGTCGAACGGGTTGACCTACGTCTGCTCACCACTGCCTCAGGTATGCACAGTGTACTGACCAGTGACGGCTTAAGCATTCTGATCCAGACCTGGGTCGCGTGGCAGGTGGGCAAGAACGACGAAGACATTCTGCGTTATCTGAGAGCAACCAATAACCGCCCGATGGAAGCCGCCAACCATCTGCGGACCTTCCTCGGATCGGCGCTCGAAACGGTCACCGGGCGCTTCGCGATGGATGATCTGATCACGACGGTTCCGGGTCAGCTGCGCCTGGATGCCTACCGTGCGGCGGTACAGGAACGCTTGGCCGTCGAGGTGCGATCCCTCTATGGTATCCACATCGTGGATATCGGCATAGAGCGGTTGTCCGTGCCTGAAGTCACGGTGGATACCACCATCGCTCGCATGTCGGCCGAGCGCCAGACCGTCGCGGAAGAGAAGAAATCAGGTGGTCGCCGCCTCGCGGGAGAGATCCGCGCCCAGGCCGACAAGACGGCGCGCATCCTGAAGGCTGACGCCGAAGAAGAAGCGGCGCGCATCGAGGCAAGTGCGCGGACGGAAGCCGCCCGCATCTATGCCGAAGTCCATAGCCGCGATCCTCAGCTTTATCGTTTCCTGCGCTCACTCGATGCCTTGGAGCGTTCAGTGACCCCAAGCACGCGGTTGGTGCTGCGCACCGACACCGCGCCCTTCAACGCGTTGGTGTTACCACCTCCTGGTGTGCCTCTGGAGCCACTGCTGCCCGCACCGACGACTGCTACCGCCACGGCTCCTGCTCTCACCCAGCCCACCCCATGAGCGCCGCCGGCCCCATCACCCAGGCGACCCAGATCGCCGTGCGTCTCTTGGCGATAGGGCTTCTGGTCACCATCGTGCTCTGGCTTGGTTCGGGATCGAGTCGTGTTGGTCCCGGTGACTGGGCGGTGGTGACGCGCTTTGGTGCCATCGTGCGTGACCATGGTCCCGGTCTGGTGCTGGCGTGGCCATCACCCTTGGAAACCGTCCATGTGGTGCCAGGCCCCGATCGTCAAGAGCGCTTGGAGGTCACCAGTCTCGGGCTCGACAGTGCCCGTCCTGGTGGTGCCGTGCTGACCGGCGACGCGGGCATCGTGCATGTCGATGCGACGGTCATCTATACCGTTCGCGATGCAAAGCGATGGTTGGTGCAGCAGGCGCACATCGAGCCGGCCTTGCGTCGCAGTCTGGCTGACGCCGTGATCAGTGTGTGTGCTGGCCGCCGCTTGGATGGTGTTCTCGTGGCCAGTGTCGATGGCGGTGGTGATGGTGCGCAGGCGGATGCGGTGGCCATCGCGCATCGGGAGGGCCTGCGTCGCGACGTCGCAGAACGCGTACAGCGCAGCGCGGACCGGTTGGGTCTCGGTTTGATCGTGAGTCGCGTCGATCTGGCGGTGGCGCTGCCCGGTCGCGCCCGGGCTGCCTTTTCGGATGTGGTTGCCGCCGGAAATGCCGCCTCGACTGAGATCGCCCAGGCCCGCACCATGGCCGAACGGCAGATCCAAGAAGCCCGTGGCGCTGCCGATCGGATTCGCGCCGAAGCCAGCGCGCGAGCTCGCGAAACGCTGAGCCAGGCGCGGGTCGCGACCGAGGCCGTGGCCGCGCTGATCGCAGAACCGGACGCGCAGCGGCGCGCCTTGACCATCGAACGCATATGGCGCGAACGGACGGAACGCATTCTTGCCCGCAGCGGTGGGGTCATCGCTGTCCATCCTGAGGCGCCTGCGATGGCCCTTCCCATGCAGTGAACGGTGATCCGTGACCATGAACGCAACGACCCTTGATCCGATGGCCTCCGCTCTTCCTGGCAGCTTGCTGTCGTGGCAGGAGAAATGGCATCTCGGCAGCCGCTTGACCTTGGCGTTGGCGTGCGCGGTGCTCCTGGCCATTGCCACGGGGCTGCGCTTTGGTGGTCCAGGTGCCGCAGCCCTGGCCGATCTGGTTGCTGGCATGGCCGCTGCGGTCATCGCCATTCCCGTCGCTATCGAAGCGTGGCGTGCCCTGCGTGCGCCGACCTTGCACGCAGTGACCGACCTCTTGGTCGCAGCCGCCTTGCTCGGTGCGTGGGCGCTGGGTGATCTCGCCACGGCAGCGCTGGTGCCGCTGGCCATGGTCATCGGTCATGTGCTGGAAGAGCGCAGCTTGCTCGGCACTCGTGACGCCATCGCCGCGCTTGGC
The DNA here is from genome assembly GCA_964415495.1 of uncultured candidatus Brocadiaceae bacterium. Classification (GTDB taxonomy): domain Bacteria; phylum Planctomycetota; class UBA11346; order UBA11346; family UBA11346; genus CAYQAQ01. Next base: position 7,389 of record CAYQAQ010000027.1, read on the forward strand.
CGCCTCGGCGAAGGCGTCGTCCGGCGCATAGGCGCCGATGGGACCATGAAAGAGATTGCGAGCGGCACCCTCAGCCCCGGTGACCGCCTGGAGATCCGTCCTGGCGAGCGCTTGACCGCCGACGTGCTCATCGAAGAGGGGCAATCGAGCGTGGATCCCTCCGCGCTGACGGGAGAATCGATTCCCATCGATGTCGGTCCTGGTGAAGCAATCAGCGCTGGAGCCGTGAATGGGCAAGGGCGCTTGATCGTCACGGTATTGCGGATTGGCGCCGAATCCGCCTTTGGTCGAGTCATTGCGTTGGTGAAAGAAGCCGAACAGGCCAAGCCGCCGGTAACGCGGTTTTTGGAACGTTTCGCCATGCCCTATCTGGCATTGGTGCTGATGGCGGCGGTTGCGGCGTTGATGCTGGGTGGCGGTCTGGGCATGGCATTGACGGTGTTGGTGGCGTCCTGTCCCTGCGCCTTGGTGCTTGCCGCACCGGCCACCGCCGTGGCGGCAATCAGCGTCGCGGCACGCCATGGCATCCTGGTCAAGGGCACGGCTTTTCTCGAAGAACTCGGTGACGTGGATACCCTGGTGGTCGACAAGACCGGTACCTTGACCCTGGGTGATCTGCGCGTCACGGCGGTGCATCCGCTCGTCGCCGACGACCATGCGCAGTTGCTCGCGATCGCGGCAACTCTTGGGGCCGCGAGCACCCACCCGGTCAGTCGCGCGATGGCTCGCCTCGACGTGACACGCTGTGCGGTGAGCGACGTCCAGGAACGCGGTGGTCTCGGGGTGATCGCGATCATCGATGGCGCGCCAGCGCTGCTGGGCCGACCAGCGTTGCTGCGTGAACAGGGGATCATCGTCACCGAGCCGGTGGAATCGACCGCGCACGATGGGCCGATCGTCGCCGTCGCCCATGCGGGACGTTGCCTCGGGTTTATCCTGTTGGCGGACATCGTCCGTACCGAGGCGGCTGGCGCGCTTGCCGATCTGTCGAGGTGCGGCCTCCAGCGGCACATTCTGCTCACCGGTGATCGTCGGCCCGTCGCTGAGCGCATCGCCGCCAGTTTGGCGGTAACCGAAGTGCAAGCCGAAGTCACCCCCGAAGCCAAGCTGGCCTGTGTCCGTGACCTTGTGCATGCCGGCCGGCGTCCGCTCGTGGTCGGTGATGGCATCAATGATGTGCTGGCCTTGAAAGCGGGCACGGTCGGCGTTGCCATGGGTGCCGCCGGAACCGATGCCGCGTTGGCTTCGGCCGACCTGGTGTTGACCTCGTCCGATCTGCGTCGCTTGGGTACGGCACTGCGTCTGAGCCGGGCCTGTCGGCGGGTGATCGCGCAGAATATTGCCATCGGCTTGAGTTGGACGGCCGTGGTGGTCCTGCTGGCCACGCTCGGTGGCCTGGGTCCGGTGGGGGCGGTGCTATTGCACCATCTCGGTACCGCTGCCGTGGTGTTCAACGCTGGGCGACTGCTGGGATTCGATGAACCTCTGGGAGCGTGAGTAGTCCGAACTACCGGACATTTCCATCTCACCGTTGCGTGCGCAGCCACGCATACAAACGGTCACCCGGACACACCGTGGTCTTCCAGTCGCGGTGTCCGTATAATTCTTGCCGCGGCAGGTGGTAGCGTTGGCGTAGATCGGCGATGAGTGCGGTCAACGCAGCCAACTGGACCGGGCCGGGCATGGTGCGATCGAATTCACCGATGACAGTGACGCCGACATTGTTGCGATTGGCATCGCCGCCACTGTGCGCGCCTTGGTACGTGAGCGGGCGACCCTCGTAAATCGTGCCATCCTTGCCGATGAGAAAGTGGTAGCCGATCGCGGCCCAGCCGAGGTTGCGGCGATGGTGGTGTTCGATGCGCTGGATGAGTTCGCGATCCGCGATGCCGGTCGAGGAAAGATGCTCGCCCGTATGGTGCAGGGTGATGCGTCGAATCGGCCCCATGGGATCGGCGTTGGGGCCCACCGGCTCCCGCGTCCACTGCGACCGCGCGATCACGCGCAGCGGCGGTGGTGTGCTGACCGCCGGCGCCTCGGGCACCAGCGGTGGTGGCGGCGGCACTGGACGCGCTGGTGTCACGGTCGCCGGGACCGGGGTGTGGGCCCGGTCCCGACGACTGCAACTGACCAAGAGCAGACAACCGGCCAGCAGAATGCGGCGGCGTGGCACCAGTGGCTCGGGGGATGGGCCCATGGGGAAGGAGCGTGCAAGCCGGTCATTATATTGCAACGCTATTGCAATAAACTGTACGCTCGTTCACGATGAACGCGGCTCTCAGCCCAGGGTGGCACAGGTCCGACAGAGGCCTTTGACCAGCATCTCCACCGCTTGAAAGCGGAATCCGCGCGGCAGCGTCACCGTTTTGGGCACCGACGCCTCATCCAGGCAGGTGGTCAATCCGCACTGCGTGCAGTGGAAGTGCGGATGCGTGTGGTGATCCGGTGCCGCCAGACTCGGGCCATAACGGCGGATGCCATCGGGATCATTCAGACGGTAGGCAAGGTCGTGTTCGGCCAGCCAATCCAGGGCACGATATAAGCTGACCCGGTCCACGGTGGGCAGGCGAGCATGCAGATCCGCGTGCGTCACCGCCCGGCCGAGATCGATCAGGGCCGTCAACGTGGCAATGCGTGGTTGCGTTGCACGACCGCCCCGTTCGCTGATGACCCGCCGGGCCAAGTCCGACATGGAGGTGGTTGCCATGGTCTCATTGTGTCAGGGGACCGGTGCTGGTCGAGCACGGATCGTGGCGCAGTGCAGCGCTGCGATCTATTGCAACTCAATAGCATCATGTAGAAAGGGGCCATGACTGCTCCCGTACCGCGCCTGCCCGTCACCGTCCTGTCAGGATTTCTTGGCGCTGGCAAGACGACCTTGCTCAACCATATCCTGGCCAACCAGGAAGGCCGCCGCGTGGCGGTCATCGTCAATGATATGAGCGAGGTCAACATCGATGCGGCGCTGGTCGACAGTCAGATCAGCCGCACCGACGCCAAGCTGGTCGAAATGTCGAACGGCTGCATTTGCTGCACCTTGCGCGAGGACTTGCTGGTCGAAGTGGGCAATCTGGCGCGGGAAGGCCGCTTCGATTATCTGCTGATCGAATCGACCGGGATCAGTGAACCGCTGCCGGTGGCCGAGACCTTCACCTTCACGGACGAAGAAGGACGCAGCCTGTCCGACGTAGCCCGACTCGACACCATGGTGACCGTGGTCGACGGCCCAAGCTTCCTGCGCGACTACGCGTCGGCTCAGGACCTGCGCGATCGCGGCATCGCTCTCAGCGACGATGACCAGCGCAGCATCGCCGATTTGTTGCTGGATCAGGTGGAATTCGCCGACGTCCTGGTGCTCAATAAGACCGATCTGATGAGCGCGGTGGAAGTCGGACGCTTGGAGGCCATCCTGCGCAGTCTCAATCCGCCTGCAGCCATCGTCCATGCCAGCCATGGCCAAGTCCCCTTGGAGAGCGTGCTGGGCACCGGTCGTTTTGATTTCGAGCGTGCGCAACAGGCGCCCGGTTGGCTGAAGAAGTTCCGTGGCGAAGAGGTTCCGGAATCAGAGACCTTCGGCGTCAGCTCCTTCGTCTATCGCGCCCAGCGTCCGTTGCACCCCAAGCGGTTCCTGGATTTCATCGGCTCCTCGGCAGCGCGCTGTCTGGTGCGCGCCAAGGGGTTTCTGTGGATCGCCACGCGCTCGCAGCAGCGCGCTGTCTTCCATCAGGCCGGCAAACAGTGCCGCCTCACGCCCGGTTCGCCGTGGTGGACCGATGTGCCGCGGGCGGAATGGCCAGAAGATACCGCCGAAGTCGCCCGTATCACGGCCGACTGGGATCCGACCTATGGCGATCGCCGCAATGTTCTGGTCGTCATCGGCCTGGGCATGGTGCAGAAAGACGTCGAAAAAGCCCTCCGCCGTTGCGAACTGAGCGATGCGGAAATGACCGGTGGCCCGGCTCGGTGGGCGCGTTTGGAAGATCCGTGGCCCGCATGGCCGCAGCCTGATCCCGCAACGGCTGACGCCGGTCATGCCCACTGATTTGGCCCTCACGTATCCGCCGGGCTCCTTGGGCACGGCATTGCGCTGGAATGCCGACGGCCTGATTCCGGTGGTGACGCAGGATGTGCGCACGGGTGAACTGTTGATGTTTGCCTGGGCTGACCTCACTGCGCTCGAAGCCACCTTAGCGAGCGGCCAAGCAACCTATTTCAGCCGCAGCCGGAATCAGCAGTGGCGCAAAGGGGAAACGTCGGGCCATACGCAGGCGGTGGTCGAGGTGCGCGTCGACTGCGACGGCG
>CAYQAQ010000027.1:11700-14447 GCA_964415495.1 uncultured candidatus Brocadiaceae bacterium
TCTGCTCTATAGCGTCGCTGCCGACGGCCCCGCCTGTCATACGGGCCGCCGGTCGTGCTTCTCGTGGCGGCTGAGCACGGACGGCAGCATCGCCTGTGATCGGGAGATACTGGGATGAAATCCATGTGCGCAGACCACGCACGTGTCGTGGCGACAGGTGCTGATCTCGCGGTCATTCATGATCCAGAGGTCAACTTAGCCATTTGGCCGCGAGACCTGCCATCCGATCTGCGCGCTCAACTCGACACGGTTGCCACCAGCGATCTGCCCGATCTGAGGCTGACTCTGCCAGCGTCAGCTGCGAGCGCGGCGGTCACCCAAGCGCTGGCGAGCCTGACCACTGATTGGACGGCGTTGGCCGCTGATCTGCGTCAGGTCCTGGCCCTGTATCTCGCCATCGTGCCGACACCGACGATCGAGGTGCGCATCGAGCGCGTGACCACCGATCTCTGTCAACGCTGGCACACCGACAATGTCGGTATCCGTTTGTTGACGACCTATCGCGGTCCAGGCACCCATTGGGCTGACAATGCCTGGGTGCGCCGTGATGCGCTTGGACCCAGCGGCCTCGACAATGACGCCATTGTGCCACCTCAGGCCCCGCGTCAGGTCCTGGCACGGGGTGCCATCGCCCTGCTCAAAGGCTGTGCTCAGGGCGCGACCGGCATTGTGCACCGATCACCACCCTTGGACGGCAGTGGTCTGAGCCGTTTGCTGGTCGTCATCGAGCCGGCGCACTGATTTCCAAACTGTTAATTGTCGCGCTATTGCAATACTGTTGCATATAGAGCGGTGAGCCCTATCACAGCGCACCATGCTCAGTGCCACCGTCGTGACGTCGTTCCCACGCAGCGGCCGGGTGGCAACGGAGCAAGCGAACGTTTGGTCAGATACGGATGCGGCTTGGTTTGCACGGTGTCAGCGCCGCTCCGACGGTATCGCCACCATCGCAGCGGCCATCACCGCGGTTGTGGGACCACAGTCTGACCTTCTGGATATCGGCGCCGGCACCGGAGCACTCGGCACGGCGCTGCTGGCACCGGAAGCCCGCTATCGCGCGATTGAACCCAGTGCCGAAATGGTGCGGCGTCTCAGTCGCCTGCGACGACAACGGGTGCGCGACATCAGCGTGGAGGTTCTTGCCGCACCCTGGCAGCAGGTATTGCCTGATCCGCGTTTGCAGGCGGACAGCGTCCTGGCCGCCAATATTCCCGGTTTGGTCGAAGGAGCAGCTGCGCTGTGGCCGGTGCTCCGCGCTCAGGCCCGGCGTCATCTGATGTGGGTGGTGCCAGCTCAGGCGGGTCCGCGCACGTGGTGTTGTGCCGGCTTTCTGCCGCCGCATTTGCATGGTCTGGAAGGATCCGGGTTGGTTCCTGGGGTGGACCAGACCCTGACGGCTTTGACCGGCTGTGCACCGACTCCGCAGCGCCTGGATGTGGCCTGGACGTGGCGGGCCGCATTCCCGAGTCGGCGTGCGGCGGTGCGCTGGTTTGCCCCGCGTATTGCCCAGCCCGATGATCCCGATCAGCAGCAGGCGCTGGTGCAGTGGTGCGACCAGCATCTGTATCGCAGTGGTTCGTCGTGGATCGCCGAGGCCCCCAAACGCAGCGCCATCCTCATCTGGTCAACGAAAGCAACGTCATGAAGACTTCCCCGTTTTGTCTGGTCGGTTCCCTGTGTGCGCTGGTCGCTGTGATGGTCGCGGAAGAAGCGGCCCCTGTGCGCTCGGACGGGGTGCTGGTCGTCACCGCCAGCCAACGCGCCGAGAATCCGGTCGACCTCGCCACGACAGTGCGCGTGGTGACCCCCGCAGAATCCGTCGGCGTGGTATCGCCTTCCCTGACGGATCTGCTGGCGCTGCATGCGGTCGGATTTCTCAGCGAATGGACGCCGGCGCAAACCTCGGTGAATCTCCGCGGTGCCGCCAGCGATGGTCAGGGCCGTGATTTTCGCAGTCAGGTCCTGGTGTTGATCAATGGTCGTCGTGCTGGTACGGCCAACCTGTCGAAACTCAGTGCCGGCGATGTCGAACGCATCGAAATCATCCGTGGACCGGGTTCCGTTCTGCATGGCAGCCAAGCCATGGGTGGGGTCATCAATGTCATCACGGCCAATGGGTTGAGTCGCACGGGTGGCCGTCTCGGCGTACAGACGGGATCCTGGGGTCGCTATGGCGCGGGTGCGTCGTACGGCGTCGATCTGGCCTCTGGCGCCGACCTGTATGTCGGCTTGCATTGGCTGCAACGCGATGATCACGATGGCGGCCGGGGCAGTGGCAGCCAGGAAAATAGCGACTTTTCGCGACTGGGCGGCACACTTGCCTTTGGCTTTCAACTCGCCGATCTTCATCGTCTGGAACTCATCACCCGCAGTGATGGCACCTTGGATGCGGGATTCCGGGGATCATCGTATGACATCGACAACCGCGAAGCCCGGCGCAACACCTCACAGGAACTGATTTACACTGGCGCGCTGACGGATGGTGGACTCGCTTGGACCGTGCATCCGTATGCCGTGCTGGACGAGGATGATTTCCGTTGGGGGTCCGAAGCCGCTGGCATCGATACGGACGATAACCACCGCAAGCTGTGGATCATCGGCAGCCGTCAGTTCGCCACCATTCCCATCGGACCGTCCAATGACCTCGTCGCCGGCATCGATGCCGAGCGCGCACGTTTGCGCAGCACCCGTTCGCGAACCCGTGTGGATGGCGCCCCGGTCAGTCAATTGGCGCCGTTTGATGCGAA
>CAYQAQ010000028.1:0-14387 GCA_964415495.1 uncultured candidatus Brocadiaceae bacterium
TTGCTGCTGAATGAAAACGCTGATGCCAGCGTGCGCCGCGATTTAGCCCGCTGGGCGGAGCGCGCCGCGCCGGACGGTGCGGCATGGATGGAACACGATGATGAGGGTCCTGACGATATGCCGGCGCACATCAAATCAGCCTGCTTCGGCGTTGCGTTGACGCTGCCGATTCGCTCCGGACGCTTCGACCTCGGCACCTGGCAAGGGATCTGGTTGGGCGAACACCGCGATGACGGCGGCCCCCGCACGATTGCCGCGACGGTGTGGGGAGAACCGGCGGGCTGAGGCGCTCGTCGGGTATTTCCTGTCGTCACAGGAGACACCGATACAGGGAGGATCCGCAGGAGATGAGAAGAGCACTTCCGGAAACGCAGTGGAGATGAACTGTCCTACCCCGTCAAACTGCGGAGCAGCTTGGTGAGCGCCCGACCGAGGTGATCGCAGCGGTCGTGGATCGGATGATCGTGAGCGAGTTCCCCGAGGTCCGCCACGATACCCAGTTGCCCCTGCAATTCGTTGGTGGAAGCGCGTGCAATGGTCAGATAACGTGCGAACTGCCGATCGCTGCCGGCTGACGCCCCTTCACAGATGTTACTGACGACGGAGATTGCTGCACGCCGCATCTGGTTGACGAGATCGCCGAAACCGTGCATGCGTTCCGTGATCCGCGCGATGTCCCGCAGATTTTCACGTGCCAGCGTGTAAACGATGAGAGAGTGGAAACGTGCCATGGTGAGGCTCCTTGTGAAGCCTCCCGCACCCGTCGCGCGCAGCGGTCAAGGTCGCCGCAGGCGCCGAGCACCGCGAGGGGAGCCTTGACGGCGAGCACGTCGGGTACGGTGGGCAGAACAAGGAGCCGCCCCAAGGGTTCTTCAGCGGAAGAGCCACCCCACCCTAACCTCCCGCACAGGAATGCGGAGCGATTCGACGAAAAGCGCGGGACGACTGCCGAGGGACGAGCGACGCCGGGGGTACAACCCCACGGCATTCCCGGACAGCCATGACAAGAAACATGACCTGTGATCCCTCTCTGCACTCTGCCCCTCTTCCTCAGCGTCTCTGCGTCTCTTGTAATTCGAGGCAAAACCAGGTTGGTGACCTCTGGACGCGAGCCGGACCCGACTCTAGGGTCTGCCATGCCGCATCCGCACGTTTCCGCCGTTATTCTCGCTGCTGGTAAAGGCACCCGTATGGGGTCGGATCTGGCCAAGGTGCTGCATCCCTTGGCCGGCCAGCCATTGGTCAGTCATGTCGTCGGCTCGTGTCGCGCTTTAGGTGTCGGCCAGTCCGTCGTCATCGTCGGGCATCAGAAGGAAACGGTCGCTGCGGTGGTCGAGCCCGCAGGCGCCACCACGGCGGTGCAGGATCGTCAACTCGGAACGGGCCACGCGGTGCGTTGCGCGGAAGGCGTCGCGAGTGGCGACACCATTCTGGTGTTGTGCGGTGATTGTCCGCTGACGCCGCCGTCGTTGTTGGAGCTGTTGCTGGCCAAGCACGACGTCACGGGTGCTGCCTGCACGGTGATTGCAGCCAAGTTGGCTGATCCGGCGCGCTATGGCCGCATGGTCGTCGATGCTGCGACCGGACGCCTGCGCCGCATCGTAGAGTGGAAGGACGCCAGCGAAGCTGAGCGCGCCATTGATCTGATCAACAGCGGCATCTATGCATTCCGCGCTGCCGATCTGTGGCGCTGCCTCGCCAAGCTGACGCCGGACAATGCCCAGGGCGAATACTATCTGACCGATGTCGTCGCCCTATTGGTGGCTGAAGGCAAGCCCGTCGAACTCGTCATCACGGACGATCCGCTCGCGGTGTTGGGGGTGAATACCCCAACAGACCTCGCAGAAGCGGAGCGGCTGTTGGCACAGCGGCGGTGAAGCACGCTGTTGACCGGCCTTGTTCCGGGGGCGGTCAGCCCATCATCGCCACCTCCGCATCGTCATCACCCTCTTAGGAAACCGCTATGGCCACTATCACGCTCAAGGGCAATCCCATCACCACCGTCGGCGAGCTGCCCAAAGTCGGCACTGCCGCGCCCGATTTTCGCTTGGTCAAGGGCGACCTGAGCGAGGTCTCGCTCAAGGACTTCGCCGGCAAAAAGCTGGTGCTCAATATCTTCCCGTCGGTCGACACGCCCACCTGCGCGGCGTCGGTACGTCGCTTCAATGTCGAGGCCGCCAAGCAGGCCAACGTTGTCGTGCTCTGCGTCTCGCGCGACCTGCCCTTCGCGCACAAGCGCTTCTGCGCCGCCGAGGGCATTGACCAGGTGCACGGTGTGTCCGATATGCGCGATTCCTCGTTCGGGAAGGCTTATGGCGTCCGCATTACCAGCGGCCCGATCGCCGACTTGTTCTCGCGCGCTGTCGTGGTCGTCGATGCTAACGGTAAGGTTGCCTACACCGAACAGGTGGGCGAAGTCGCCAATGAACCCGACTACACCAAGGTTCTTGCCGCTCTCGCCTGATATGCACGTGAGATTGCCTTCGGTTCGCTGCCTGCAGCGAACCGAAGGCCGTCAGCGTTTGCGCTGACCAGTTGCGCGCGCTTGGCGAATCTCTTCGCGCTTCGCCGCATCGCGTTTGGCGTTTTCGATTTCGCGCAAAACGATGGCAGCATCGGCCTGCTGGCGCGCGGCTTGCACGCGGCCCGTTAACGGCGTGGTCGGGGTCAGGCTGCCTGCTTGATAATGCAGCCAGATTTCGTTGCCATAATCGGTGCGCTTGAGTTCACCAGCCCAACGACCGAAAAAACGCACCAAATTATTCACGTCGCGCAGCAGCAGCCGCTTGGCGTTGCCATTGCGCGCGGCGTCAATGGCTTGCGGCACGTCGATGATGACTGGACCATCGGCGGCGAGCAGGATGTTGTGCTCGGACAAGTCGCCATGAATAAGCCCGCAGATCAGCATGCGGGCGGTTTCGCGGATCAGGATCTGAAAGTCGCGTAGGGCGTCTCGCCGTTCATAGCGCAGCGTGGCCAAGGTGGGTGCCGGTTCACCACGCGCATCGGTGACCAGATCCATCAACAGGACACCATCGCACAATTGGTGCACCGCGGGCACGCGGACGCCAGCGGCATGCAGCTTGCGCAGCACGTCGGCTTCATGCACCTGCCAGGCGGCTTCGTTCTTGGCGCGGCCAAAGCGGCTGCCCTTGTCCATCGCGCGCTGCTGACGCGAATCACCGACCTTGCGGCCCTCGGTGTAATCGGCGCGATCGCGAAAATTGCGTTGTTCGAGGCGCTTGTAGACCTTGGCCGCACAAATGCGGCCTTCGGAGCGTACCAAATGCACGGAGGCCTCTTTGCCGCTTTTCAGCGGCCGGATGACGTCCGTGATCACGCCATCATCGAGCAGAGTCAGCAAAGCTTCGGGGATATGCATGCGCGAGGTCGCATGCTCGCAAACCGCACCGGCGAGCAAGTCAGTGTCGGTCGACATCGGACGTGCCGAAGGCGGTCATGTGGTCCGGGACCGCAGGATCATGCAGCGACCCCAGTACCCCAGGGTCGCTGCATGATGGGCAGCGGTGATGCGATCAGGGCGTTTCAGCCGCGAGCTGTTCGGCCAGTTCCGCGGCGATCTGTTCCGCATTCTCGGCGGTGATCGTGGTGGTGGCTTCTGCGGTATAAGCGGCCTGCAATGCTTGCTCTTCGTTCGGGGCCAGGGTGACCTCCGTCGCGGGAGCGCTGCTGGTGGTGGGAGTGGCTGCCGGCGTCGCTGCCGGTGCCTTGGCACTGCTGTCACTGCTGCAGCCGCAGGCGCTGAGGCTGAGGACGAGCGACGGAAGGATGAGGAATCGAAGCATGGAGGGATATTCTCAGGGGGAAAAGCAGGGTTGAAATAGGAAGAAACGGAGACTCGGGAAACGATCAGGGCGTGGCGGGCTTCCGCTGGTCGGCGGGTTTCCCTGCCGCATCGGGCTTGCCGGCAGCATCGGGTTTCTTGTCAACGGGCTTACCGGCTTGGTCCGGCTTGCCGACGCCATCCGGTTTGCCGACGCCATCCGGTTTACCGACACCATCCGGCTTGCCGGCATGTTCCGGGCGTTTGCCTTTGCCATGGGCTGCCTGCACGCGGGCGTGGCGCGTGGCCTCTTGGGCGCGCATGTTGGTGACCTGTTCGAGTAACGCGGTGTTGTTCTGCTCCTTGGCGATCGCTTCGAGGCGGTCGATAGTAGCGATCCGTTGGAGGTGCTTGGCGTGATCCGCGGCGGCGGGTCCCTTCGCCTTGATGCGTGCTTCGAGCTCCGGGCCTTTGATCACCGCATCGTCTTCGGCGGCCATGAGGGTGGAGGGAAGGCACAGGCCGAACGCAGCGGCCAGCACAGGAACGAGAATACGTCGCTTAGATATCTCCGGGTGGTGATCTTGCAGTGTGGTGATGGTACTCGTATGGGCCAAGCGGTATCGGCCTCCTTGGGCCCTGTGTATCAAACCCTTGTTGGCCGCCGCAAGACGTGGCGCGAGAACGTCACCTCGCCATACGCCACGGTTTCTTCGAAATCGATGGCAAAGCCATGGCGCAGAAACACCGGCAAGCTGAAGCGCGAGGCCTGTGTCCACAACTGCGCAATACCCGCCCGTTCGGCCTCGGCGGCGATATGCGCGAGCAGAGTCGATGCGATGCCGCGGCGCATCGCTGACGGGGCGACATACAGCGACGCCACCCGACCATCCGCATCGAGCCCACAGAATGCCAACGGCTGGTCGTCATCATCGACGGCGACCAGCGTCAGAGGCTCAAGAATAAAAGCCGGAAAACGCACGGGGTCAGCAGCGAAACCTGACCACGCAGCGATTTGTTCGGGACTGTACGCGGCAGGACCACACGCGTGCACCCCGGCGGCGTAGATGGTCGCACAGGCGGGGACATCACGCGCTTCAGCGTGGCGGATCAGCAGCGTGGGGGCAGATGCCATGGCGTTTATCGGCCGCGGCGTTTGGCTTTTTTCTGTTCGGCGATGGCGCGACGGATGATCGCGCGCGGCTCGCTGAAGGTCACGGTGCGATGCGTCGCGTGCAGATCACCGAGATCGAAGGGAATATTGCCGCGGATCAAGCCGCCGCAGTAGGGAATGGCTTTCAAGTCCATGTGCCCGACTTCGTAAATGTCGAGCGGGTCCTCGGCGGTCAGCACCGGTTCGCTTTTGGTCAGCGAGAGGAAAGCCGCGAGAATGCCACGACCATACCAGGTACCGACGCAGATGCCGAAGCCATACACGCGATCGGTGACGATGTCCCACCAATCACCGAACTCGACATCTTTGGCCAGGACCGGAGAAAACGGATAGGTGGGCATGCGTGGGGCAGACTGGGTCCTGGGCCGTCTGGCACAAGCTTCGAAGCCGTCTCAAAACCTCGTCGCTTCGCCAGACGAAGGTATGATCCGCCCTGGCTGCGTTCCCGCTGCCTCGAAAGAGCTCTGCTATTCCTGCGGTCGCGGCGCCTTGCCAGGACGGACCATACCTTCGCCTGGCTCGGACGAGGTTTTGAGACGGCTTCTAGTCAGCAGCTTCGTGTGTCTGCGGCACCGCCCACAACGGACCGGCCGCACCGAGGGTACCACGGCTTCCTGGAGCAGGCGGCAAGGCATCGGGTGGCGCATCGAGATCGCACGTGCCTTTGGCCCATTGGCAGCGTAGGCGCCAACTGGCACCCAGAAATCGCCGTCCGATCACGGTCAGTGGGCCATCCGGTGCTGGCAGCAGGCGCAGATCTTCCGGCCGCGCGAGCACCGTCAGCGCCCCGTGCGCGGCGATGCGCAGGGGGAATTCGCCGAAGATGGTGCTCGCGGTGGGCCCGTTGCCGACTGCGGCCAAGGCCACCACCGGACCGGTCAATCGCGCGACCGCGGCTGAGGCTGGCGTGCGATAGAGCTCGCTAGGTGTGCCCAGTTGCGCCATCACCGCACCCCGAGGACTCGGCAGCAAGAGCAGGGCACGGTCAGCCAGACCCAGAGCGTCATGGCGATCATGCGTCACTAACAATCCAGCGGTGCCGCGTTCCGCGAGCCACGCCCGCACCTGGACACCCAAGTCATCGCGCAAACTGGGATCGAGATTGGCGAACGGTTCATCGAGCAGCATCAAGCGCGGATTGGGTGCTAAGGCGCGTGCCACCGCGACGCGCTGCTGTTGCCCGCCCGATAATTCATGTGGGCGGCGGTGGGCGAAATCGCGCAAACCGACCAGATCCAAGAGCGCGTCCGTCTCCTGGCGGCGATCGCGGGGCAAACCGAAGGCGACATTGTCGCGCACCGTCATTTGGCCGAAGAGGGCGTAATCCTGAAACACCAAGCCGATCCGCCGCTGCTCGACCGCCACCAACGTGCGGCCGTTATCGCACACCACTTCGCCATTGATGCTGATGCGGCCGCGATCCGGGGTCAGCAGGCCGGCCACCGCGCGCAGCAGCGTGGTCTTGCCGCAGCCCGATGGACCGAGCACCGCAAGCAGTTCGCCGGGGCGCAGCTCACAGCTCAATCCGGCTAATACCGGCTGATCGGCGTAGGCATGCGCCACGTCCTCAATGATGAGCGGAGCGGAGGAGGGTGCGGCTTCAGGCATGACGGCGGACGCGCAGCGTCACGATCACCGTCGCCAGGGCCAGCGCCATCAGCAGCAGACCGGCAAGGCCAACATCCGGCAGTTGGAGCTCCTCGTAGGCGGCCCACACGTGATAGCTGAGTGGTTTGAGGCCGAACGTGTTGCCGAGCATCATCGTGATCGGCAGTTCTTTGAGAATCGCCACCGCAACCAGCACGGCCGAGGCCGCCAGCCCCGGTGCCACTGCGGGCAGATGCAGGCACCACGCGCGCCGCAGCGGCCCTACGCCTAAGGTGCGCGCACATTCGGATGTGCGGCCATCAATGGCCTGGGCGGCAGCGCGCAGGGGGGCGAAGGCCTCGGGCAGAAAACGCGTGGCGTAGCCCACCGCAAGCAGGGTGCCGCTGATGCCGAGCCAATGATAGAGATTCACGTCGGCTCCTAATCCCAGTTGGCGCGGCCAATCGGCGCGATTGAGGCTCAGCGCCAGCAACAGCAAACCCGTCGCCAACAGCACACCGGGTAAGGCACCGGTGGCATAGATACCGTGTTCGATCATGCCGCCGAGACGTCCGCGGCGACGACCAGCGATCCACGCCGGACCGATGGCGCACAGCAGCACGACCACAGTGCCCAAGCCGCCGACGAGCACACTGTCGCGCACGCCGACACCGATGGCGGCGAAGTGCCACTGCGGCTGCATCCAGCCGCTCCAGGCCCAGACCGCGCAGCTCACCAGCGGCGCGACGACGCCGGCACCGATGATCACCGCGTGCAGGCACCACGTCAGGCCGATGGCGCAGCTGCCGAGCGGCCGTCGTTCCACCGGGCGCGCGATGGTCAGTGCCCCACTGCCGCGGAGTGATCCGGCCAGCAGCCGCGCCACCACCACCAAGGGCGCGGTGGCGATCAGCAGCGCCAAGCCCAGCGCCGCCGCTTCGAGATAATTCGCGAGATCGACTTCCTGGTACAGTCGCCACGTCAGCACCGGGCAATTCAAAACGGCAACCGCACCGAAATCACTGAGCGCATAGAGAATCACCAGCACCAATGCGGCCGCCCACGCCGGACGCAAACGCGGCAACCAGACGGCGCGCACACGCTGCCAGGGCGTAGCCCCCAGACTGCGCGCGGCTTCGTCCTCGGCCGCTGACGAACGCGCCAGCGCCGCCGCGACAATGAGATGCACAAACGGCGTGCAGATCAAACTCAGCACCAGCCATGCCGCAAAAAAACCAATAAATGGCGGCAGTCCGAGCGGTCCGCCAATGATACCGCCCGGTGACAACCCTTGGCGCAGCACCAACGCCAGCAGATAGCTGGGCGTCGCCAAGGGCAGCAGCGACGCCACGGCCAACCAACGGCGTCCCGGATAGCGATAGCGCTGTTCCGCCCACGCCAGCCACGTGCCGGCAATAAGGGCGGTTATCGCCACCGCCACCGCCAAGCCGAGGGAGCGCAGCAACAGCAGCGGTGTGCCCAGGCCGAAGAGCAATTCGCCGAGGCTGTGCTGACTGCGCCCGAACAAGCGCGGTGGCGGATCAAGAATGCCGCACAGTAATCCCATCAACGGTGCGACCACGACGCCGACGGCGAGCGCGATAACCAGAATGGATTTCACCATGTCAGCGCGACTCGGCGACGCGAAGCCGACATCGTCGTTATTGCAACCCGACTTGGCGCAGCAGATCGATGGTGGCCGGCAAGTCGGTGAGCACGCTCTGATCGAAGGTGGCGAGCGGAATCTCCGCGAGCGGGGGGACCTCGGGCGCGATGGCAACGCCTGTCACGGTGGGATACTCAAAGCCAGCCGTGAACAAGGTCTGCGCTTCATCGCTGAGCAGCCAGGCGATGAGTTGGTCGGCCTGCGCGGCCTGCTTGCTGGTGCGGACGCGGCCGACGCCGGACATCATCAGGACATTGCCTTCGCTGGCACTGCTGGGGAAGGAATGGTTGATGGCCGCACCGGGCCCACTGGTGCGCGCTTGGTGCAGGTAGTAATGGTTCACCCAGCCGATGGTGATTTCACCGCTGTCGACGGCGACGACTTGCGCGCCATTTTTCTGATAGGTATGGGCGGCATTGGCCTTCATCGCCGTCAGCCAGGCGCGGGTGCGTTCTTCGCCCCACAGCGCGCGCAGCACGGAGACGTGAGCCTGGAAGCTGGCATTGCCCGGCGCCCAGCCGATTTTGCCGCGCCAGCGCGGATCGGTGAGGTCGTCCAGACTGGTGGGGCGATCGGCCTCGGCGATGGTTTGGCCATTGAGCACCAATACGCGCAGGCGGCCCGACGTGCCGACCCAGCGCCCGTCGCGGTCACGAAAGCGCTCATCGACGCGGGCCAGGGCGGCTTCCGGCAGCGGCGCGAGCAGATGGGCCTCGGCGAGGGCGGCGAGATAGCCGGCTTCTTGGGCGAAGAAGATATCGCAGCGGGTTTGGGCACCTTCCGCAGCCAGTTGAGCGGCGAGCGCGGGCGTGGTTCCGTAGCGCACCTCGATGGTCAGCCCGGTGGCGGCCTGGGCGGCCGCGATCACGGGCGCGATCAATTTTTCCGAACGACCGCTGTAGATGACCAGCGATTCGGCGGCGAGGGTGGAGAGAGCAGCAGTGGCGGTGAGCAACAAGGCGAGCAGGGGTCGCATACGGTGCTTTCAGTGAGAGGGGATCGGGTGGGGTGGGGACGCTATCTTAATGAAAACGCTTTGCAACAATGTTAAGGCCGAGCCGTGCGCTGACGCAGTGCTCGCCGCGAATGGCGCAAAAAAGTGAATTTGTCCGCATAATAGCGCGGTTTTCTGGCAGGTATCACGCCAGGGAAAATCGGAGCCTTGACGATCTTCATGGGATCTTTATCGTCCGCCCACGTTGTTGATAACAAGTATCAACAACAAAACCAAACCGAAAGCCCACCATGACCCACTCTGCTCCCCGTATCCGTCACGTCGTGCCTGCCTTGCTGGCCTTGGCCGTGCCTCTGGCCGCTGAAGACGCGCCGATCGCCGCCACTGGCACCACTTTGGTGGTGGTGGGTGCGACCCAGGCCGACGCCGTCAACCTGCCCGGCACCGCGACCGTACTCGACGAAACCATCCTGCAGCAGCACCGCTATCAAAATATCCAAAGCACCCTGCGTCAGGCCCCGGGCGTCCAAGCGGTCGACGAAGATGGCTACGGCATGCGCCTGAATGTCGGCCTGCGCGGAGCGAAAGCGATCCGCTCATTGAAGACATTGATCCTGGAAGACGGCATCCCGCTCGCGCCCAATCCCTATAATTGATCCCGGCCTGTACATGGGGCCCGCATACAGCCGCTTCGCTGCGGTTGAAATCGTGAAAGGCAGCGGCCAGATTCTCTACGGTCCGCACACCACCAGCGGCTTGGTCAACTTCAAGAGCCGTACGCCGAATCCCGACGGTGGCGGCAGTGTGCATATTTCTGCCGACACCTTCAGTGGCTACCGCGGCATGATCGGCGTGGATATACCGCTGGCTGATGGCTGGCTGGGCAGCGCCGATATCTAGGCCCTCGATAGCGCTGGCTTTCGCCGCTTCGACCATGTTTCCCAGAGTGAAGTGGCTGGGCGGGTGTACTGGACCCTCTCCGACCAGCATCAGCTTGAATTCCGCGTCAGCCATACCTCCGAGCAGAGCAATCTGACGTATCAGGGTTTGTCGCGCGCCGATTTTGAGGCCACCCCGTACGACCGTTACGATTTCACCAGCCGCGATCGTTTCTCTGGAGAACGCTCCGCCTTGGCAGTCCGTCATCGCTGGGACCTCTCTGGCACCGGCTCGCTGTTGAGCACCGCGTATGCGCAGCTCACCGACCGTGTGTGGGATCGCGGTGAACATGCTTTCGATGCCATCAACGAGACCTATGTCGGCACGACCGCCACCACGGCTGGCGTCGAACGCGATGCCTCCGCGCGTGCTCGCCGCTACCATCATGGCGGCGTGGAAACACGCTGGCATAACGACCTGGAACTGGGTGGACGCGCCCTTGGACTCGATGCTGGCATGCGCCTGCACCTGGAAGGCCAGAATAATGCCGTGCGCGACCATGTCGTCGATACCGGCGATTATCTGACCCGCTCCGTGATCGTTCGCGATACCATCGCGGGTGCGGTATGGGCCCAGGCCGCCTATGCCGTGGGCGGTGGTTTCACCGTTATTCCCGGCGTCCGTGTCGAGTCTTTGCGCGTGCGCAGCCAGCGCGAGGTGAATAACTACGCCGCGACCACCGATCCCCAAGGCAGCAGCACAACCAGTGAAGTGCTGCCCGGCCTGGGCTTCACCTGGGATGTGATCGAGCAGGTCCAGCTCTACGGCGGCGTCCATCGCGGCTTCAGTCCGCCGAGCTACAGCCAAGCGGTTTCCAACACGGGTGTCGATAACGAACTCGACAGCGAACTCAGTTGGAATACCGAACTGGGTGCGCGGTGGTCGGTGACCGGTCACGCCTTCATCGATGCCGCCATTTTCTATATCGATTACGAGAACATCATCGCGCAAGGCATCGCCGGCGGACCGCAGATCAATGGCGGCAAGGCGAGCAGCTTCGGTGCCGAACTGTTGGCCGAGGTCGATGTGCTGGGCGGCGATCCCGATGCGCTGCGTGCTCCGCTGCGTCTGACCGCCTCCTACGTCAAAGCCGAATATGAGAGCGATGTCTTCAGTGGCGCGACCTTGGTCGCGTCGGCTGGCAACGCAGTCGAGTTCGTGCCCGCGCTCACCCTGGCCGTATCGGGCGGCTTGGAGGGCTTCGGTCCGCGCCGCGGCTTCGGCGTGACGCTGACCGCGACCTATGTCGATGAGCAGTACAGTGACGGTCTCAACACTGAAGCGGTTTCCGCCGATGGCTCGACCGGCGTGATCGACGATCGCCTGCTGTTTGACCTCACTGGCCGCTATAAACCGCAGGGCTCGGCCTATGAGGTCTTCGTGACGGTCGAGAATCTGCTCGATGAGACGTACGTGGCGTATCGCCGGGGTGGGCAAGGCACGGTCTCCGGTGCACCGCTCAAGGCCGTGTTTGGCGTCGCCGCCAACTTCTGAAGGGTGTTGCTCGGACCCCGGCGGCGGACCACACCCGCCGCCGGGGTCGTGCGTGGACTTGGACTCGACTCTTCCCAGGGGCCTCCCTTTGCCCAACCTGCCGACATGGACGCGAAGATCGAAGTACATGACACGCGCGAAGATGCGGCGGTGGGCTTGGCCCGTCGCCTCGCCGCGGACATTCAGGCCAAGCCGGACCTCCGTATGGGTTTGTCAGTTGGCCGGACCAGCCAAGCGACCTATCAGGAACTGGTGCGGCTGTATCACGGTCCCAATGGTTTTTCGTTTCGCGGCGTGACCGCTTTTGCCAGCGACGAATATCTCGGCTTGCCGGCGGGGGACCCGCGATCGACGCGCTACCTGTTAAATTATCATCTCTTCAATCACGTCGACATTCGCAAAGAGCACACCCATGTGCCGAACGGTGCCGCCGTCGATATCGAAGCTGAATGCAAAGCCTACGATTTATTCATCCAAGCGTATGGCGGCATCGATGTGCTGGTGCTGGGCTTGGGCTATAATGGTCACGTCTGCTTGAATGAACCAGGAAGCCTGCGCAGCAGTCGAACGCGGGTTGTCGAACTGACCACGTCAACCTTGGCCACCGTGTCGGGCGGCGAACGCTTCCGCAATCTCGACGAGACCCCAGCACAAGCCGTGACCATGGGCATGGCGACCATTCTTGAAGCGCGCAAAGTCTATCTCATCGCCTCGGGCATCGGTAAAGCCGACATCGTGCACCGCGTTATGCGCGGGCGCGCCGGACCAGCAGTGCCAGCGACGTTGCTCATGGATCATCCCGATCTGACGATCCTGGTCGACCATGATGCGGCTGCGCGATTGCAAGCCTCAGATGCGTTTCGTCGTCAGTCATGAATGATCCCGCCTCACGTCGGGCCATGACGGGGGTCGAGGCGGCGCCGGATGCGCTCAGCCTCCAGTCCATCGCCCACGGTATTGGCGCACAGCCCTCGGAACTGGTCGACAGCGCCCGTCAGGTCGCCAAGCGCCCGGACAACGTGCTGGGATTACTCTTGCGCGCCTTGAGCAAAGAAGAGGTTGCCCTGCTCGAAGCGCGCGGCTGCATCGCCGATGATTGGTCGCTGATTCAAGTCGCACAAGATTTCGACGCTTTCCGCGTCAAGCGCGTGCATTTCCGCGGTCGTTGCGTCCTCGGTCGCTGCAGCGGCGACGTCGAAGTCATGCCGGGCTTGGCGTTGGGCACCGGCATTTACGACAGCACCTTGGTCGACTGCCAAATCGGCAACGACTGTCTGATTGAAAAAGTTCGCTTCGCCGCCCATCTGGTCGTCGATCGCGGTGCCGTCCTCTTCGATGTCGGTGCCATCACCTGCGCGCCCGGCACCGTCTTCGCGTGCGGTCAAACCTTGCCCATCGCCTGCGAAGCGGGCGGCCGCGACGTGCCGGTATGGGCGGAAATGACCGTCGACACCGCTGCCGTGGTGGCGCGCGATCGCCACAACACCGATGGTTTGGCTGCCGTCACCCAAGCAGTCGAGAGTTACGTGCGGTCACTCGCCAGCCCGGTTGGCTGGGTCGGTCGCGGCGCGCGCGTGCGCCACACCGAACGCATCCGTGACGCCTGGATCGGCGTCGGTGCGGAAATCGATCACGCCTTGGAACTCAGCGACGTCGCCATTCTGTCCTCGGCCGCCGAACCCGTGCGCATCAGCGGCGGGGCCTCAGTCACCAGCAGCGTTCTGCAATGGGGCGTGCACGTTGCCGGCACCGCCATTTTGCGCCGCACGGTGATGCTTGAACACAGTTCGGCTGACGACCATGCCACGATTCAAGACAGCATCATCGGCCCCAACACCGCCGTCGCCAAAGGCGAAATCACCGCCTCCCTGGTCGGCCCTTTCGTCGGTTTTCACCATCAAAGCCTGCTCATCAGCGCCTTCTGGCCACAGGGCAAAGGCAACGTCGCCTACGGTGCCATGGTGGGATCCAATCACACCAGCCGCGCCCCGGACCAGGAATGCTGGCCCGGCGAAGGCACCTTCTTCGGTCTCGGCTGCGCGGTGCGCTTCCCGGTCGATTTCAGCGACTCGCCGTACCTCACCGTCGGCCTCGGCACCACCACGCTGCCGCAGCGCGTGCGTTTCCCGTTCAGCTTGATCACGATCCCCGCCGAGGCCCTCGGCGGCTGCGACGACGAAGTGCCGCGCGCCTACAACGAATTGCTCCCGGCCTGGGGCCTGGAACACAACGCCTACGGCCTGGTGCGCACCGAACTCAAGCTCGCCAAACGCGACAAAGCCCGCCGCCACCGCATCGACTACAAGGTCCTGCGCCCGTCGATCATCCGTTTGGTGCGCGACGCCTGCGCCCGTCTCGAAGCCGTGACCACAATCAAGCCGGTCTACCTCGACAGCGACATTGATGGCCTCGGCAAAAACTTCCTGCGCGACACCGTTCGTGTGCAGGCCATCGCCAGGTACCAGCGCGCCCTGCTGCGTTACGCCTTGCGCATCTTGCTCAACGAAGCCGAACAGCGCCTCGAGATCCCCGGCTCCGCCGAAGTCGGCCACGAGCTCGCCGATGTCCTCGCCCCCGGCCTGTCTTTCGCCCAACGCATGCAACGCCTGGTCGAAGTTGAACGCGACAACGCCCAACGCGTCGAAGCCTCAAAGGCCCAAGACGACCACCGCGGCGAACGCATCATCCCCGGCTACGCCGCCGCCCACATCGCCGCCGCCCACGACCCCGTCGTCCGCAGCGCCTGGGACCGCGTCGCGCGCACGGAAGCGCGCGTGCGGGCGTTGGG
>CAYQAQ010000029.1:0-8776 GCA_964415495.1 uncultured candidatus Brocadiaceae bacterium
TCCTTGATGCCGTCGTTCGTCATTGATCGATAGCTCCGCGTCTATCACCGGCATTGCTCCGCATTCCTGTGCTGAGAGGCGGTGAGATACGGCTCTGTCGTCAAAGCACTTGGTGCACCAGGTTCGGAAGGGCCAACGGCCCGCTCCAACATAGCCCAGGGCAACGCCCTGGGTACACGAAGACAACGACGTCGAGCCCTGAAAGGGCGGACGAATCGGGCAGACGGCGATTTCGGTCGCCCTGATAGGGCTCTCCAACGGGTGCCACGTCATCCCAGGGCGTTGCCGGCGTTGCCCTGGGCTACGTTGGAGCGGGCCGTTGGCCCTTAGCGCCATGGCATTGGACGACAGACGGGCGACGCCAGCGAGTGCGAAACATCGGCTTCTGGCGAATTATTACCCGTCCGAGCGACTTCACCCGTGCAGCACGCGCCCCTGCGCATCCAACGCCGCCTCTTTAACCGCTTCCGACACCGTCGGGTGCGCATGACACAACCGCGCAATATCCTCACTCGACCCACCAAACGACATCACCGCCGCGATCTCCGCAATAAGATCGCTCGCCCGCGGTCCAATAATGGCCGCACCCAGCAAACGATCCGTGCTCGCATCAGCCAACACTTTGACGAATCCATCCGTATCGCCGGAGGCTTTCGCCCGCCCATTCGCAATAAAAGCGAAGCGACCTTTCGTCACCGCAATCTTGCGCTGTTCCGCCTCACGCTCGGTCAGGCCGATGGTGGCAACTTCCGGATGCGTGTAGACGACATTGGGAATGAGATGGTGATCAATGATCGGCTTCTGACCGGCGAGCATTTCGGCCAAGGCCACGCCTTCTTCTTCGGCCTTATGCGCGAGCATCGGGCCGGGAATGAGATCACCAATGGCGTAGACGCCGGGCAGATTGGTCTGAAAAGCATGGTCGACCGTAACGCGTTTGCGTTCGTCGAGGATTACCCCAGCGGCGGCGAGTCCGTCGGACAGCGGCCGCCGGCCAACCGCAACGAGGACGCGATCACCGCTGTAGGTGACTGTCGCTTTGGCCTTGTCGGTGGCGGTCAAGGTCACGACACCTTTGCCGAGTTGCGAACCCGTGACCGCGGTTTCCAACGCGAAGGTCAGCCCCTGTTTCGTCAGGACCTTCTGCAGTTCCTTGGCTACATCGGCATCCAGGAACGGACAGATCTGCGGCAGGAATTCGACCACCGTGACCTTCGCGCCCAGGCGTGCCCACACGCTGCCGAGCTCCAGGCCGATCACGCCACCGCCGACGACGATGAGATGCTCAGGAACCTTCTCGAAAGCGATCGCATGATCGGAAGTGACGATTTTCTCGCCGTCGACCTTCAAGAACGGCAGCTCAATGGGCACCGAACCCATGGCGAGCACCACGTGCTTGGCGGTGACCTCTTGCTTGGCACCAGCGGCATCGGTGACCGCGACCACGCCGGGTTTGACGAGTGCGCCCGTGCCGGCAATAACCGCGATCTTGTTCTTCTTCATCAAATAGGCGATGCCATCGGTCAGCGAGGTGACCACGCCATCTTTGCGTTTCATCATCTGCGCTACATCGAGCGACAACTTGCCGACGCCAATGCCATGCTCACCGAAATGCTTGGCGGCATCCGCATAGCGCTCCGACGAATCGAGCAAGGCCTTCGACGGAATGCAGCCGACGTTCAGGCAGGTACCACCAAGCCGCGGCTTCTTGCTCTCCGCCCCGCGTTTCTCGATCAACGCCACCGACATGCCAAGCTGCGCCGCACGAATCGCGCACACATACCCACCAGGCCCAGCGCCGATGATAACCAAATCAAAACTGCTGCTCATGAGGAAGACGTCCGTGTAAGGGTTTTCGACGACTCCCGGACTTCCGGACTCCCGGACTTCCGGACGATTTTACAGCCCGAGCAGCATCTTCTCAGGCGATTCCAAGAGATCTTTGATGCGGACCAGGAAGCCGACGGCTTCGGCGCCGTCGACGATGCGGTGGTCGTAGCTGAGTGCGAGGTACATCATCGGGCGGATGACGACCTGGCCGTCAACGGCGACGGGGCGTTCCTTGATCGCGTGCATGCCGAGGATGCCGGACTGGGGCGGATTGATGATCGGGGTCGACAGCAATGAGCCGTAGACGCCGCCGTTGGTGATGGTGAAGCTGCCGCCCTGCATGTCCTCGATGGTCAGCTTGCCGTCACGCGCCTTCTTGGCGGCGTCGCGGATGCGGCGTTCGATGTCGGCGTACGTCATGTGCTCGGCGTGGTGCAGGACGGGGACGACCAAGCCGCGGTCGGTGCCGACGGCGATGCCCATGTGAATGCCGTCAGGCGCGACGATGTCGGTGCCGTCGATGCGGCTGTTCAGGAGGGGGTATTTCTGTAGCGCTTTCACCGCAGCGATGGTGAAGAAACTCATGAAGCCCAGGCCGGTGCCGTGGGTTTTCTCGAAGTCGTCCTTGTAGCGCTTGCGCAGATTCATAACGGCCGTGAGGTCGACCTCATTGAAGGTCGACAAGATCGCAGCGGTTTGCTGCACTTGGACCAAGCGCGCTGCGATCTTCTGGCGGAGAGGACTCATCCGCGTACGGGTGACTCCGGAGGTGCCGTTAACGGCTGGTGCGGCGGGTGCTTTCGCTGGAGCAGAGGCTGGCGTCGTGGTGGGAGCTTTGGCGCTGGGGGCTGAGGTCGCGGCGAGCACATCGCCCTTGGTGATGCGGCCATCTTTGCCGGTGCCGGTGATGCTGGAGGGATCGACGCCGGATTCGCCGAGCATCTTGCGTGCGGCGGGGCCGGGTTGCGCTGGAGTCGCCTCCGCAGCCTTCGCCACCGGTGCTGCAGCAGGAACCGCGGCTGGTTGTGCGGCTGGTGCCGCGCCGAGCGCGATGGTCGCGACCGTGCCGCCGACCGGAATCGTCTCACCTTCTTTGACCGCGAAGCTCACCGTGCCGTTGGCGCCCGCCGTGACCTCGGTGCTGATCTTGTCCGTTTCTAGCTCGAAGAGCGGTGTGTCCTCGCCGACCTGCGCGCCTTCGGCGACGAGGAAGCGGCTGATGATGCCTTCGGTGATCGATTCGCCCATCTGGGGCACGACGACGGTATGGGACATGGGACTCTCAGGTGGGGGAGGAAGCGTCAATGCGCGGCGCCGACTTTAGCCGCCCCGAGCTTGCGCGCGGGGACGTCCAAAGCGGCCGAGATCAGGGTTTCTTGCTCAATCTGATGCAGGTACACGCTGCCGGGGGCGGTGCTGGCGGCCGCTTCACGGCCAGCGAAGACGATATCGTGACCGACCATCGCGCGCAGTTGCGGTTCGATGAAGGCCCATGCGCCCATGTTTTGCGGCTCTTCCTGGCACCACACGATGCTGGTGGCTTTGCCATAACGAGCGAACACGGTCTGCAACTGCTCGTCGGGGAAGGGATACAATTGTTCGACACGGACAATGGCGACAGTGCCTTTGGCTTCCTCGTTGCGGCGCGTCATCAATTCATGCGCGACCTTTCCGGTGCAGACCACCACGCGCTTCACCTTTGATGGTGCGGGGGCCGCGGGGTCGTCGAGCACTTCGTAGAAGCGGCCTTCGACCAGTTCTTGGTATGGCGAACTCGCTTCCTTCGAGCGCAGATGGCTCTTGGGCGTCATCAAAATCAGCGGCTTGCGGAAGTTGCGCTTCATCTGGCGGCGCAGGATGTGGAAGTGCTGGGCGGCCGTCGAGCAATACGCGACCTGGATGTTGTCCTCGGCACACGCGGTGAGGAATCGCTCCAGGCGCGCCGAGCTGTGCTCCGGGCCCATGCCTTCCTGGCCATGCGGCAGCAGCATGACGAGACCGGAAACACGCCCCCATTTGCTTTCGGACGAGGTCAGGAACTGGTCGATGATGACCTGCGCGCCATTGACGAAATCGCCGAACTGGGCTTCCCACAAGATCAGCATTTTGGGTTCGGAAATGGAATACCCGTAGTCGAAGCCCAGCACGCCAGCCTCGCTGAGCGGACTGTTGTAGACGCAAAAGCGCGCCTGGCCGGGACACAGGTGATCCATCGGGCGATAGCGCTCGCGCGATTGCACATCGTACCAATAGCTGTGGCGCTGGCTGAAGGTGCCGCGGCGGCAGTCCTGGCCTGAGAGGCGCACGGGTGTGCCATCGATCAAGAGCGAACCGAAGCTGAGCAACTCGGCGAGGGCCCATTCGATATTCTCGCGCGCGGCGATGACGCGACCGCGCTCTTCGACCATGCGCTTGATCTTGGGATGGATGTTGAAGCCGCCGGGCCACGTGCTCAACGCTTTGCCGATCAATTGCAGGGCGTCGTCGGCGACGCCGGTTTCGACCGGAGCGTGGCTGTAGGTATTGGTCAGACCCGTCCACACGCCCTTGAAGCGGCTGCGCGTGATCTTGGCCGGCTTGAGCTTGATCGTGTTGAGCGCATCCGAGAGCTGGTTGCGCATGATCGATTCGATGGCGTCGACCTCGGCCGGATCGATCTGGTTGTGCTCGATCAGGCTCTGGGAATAGACCTTGGAGATGCGCGGATGGCTGTTGATGCGCGCATACATCACCGGTTGGGTGTAATTGGGTTCATCGGTCTCGTTGTGGCCATAGCGGCGATAGCAGACGATGTCGACGACGACGTCGCGCTTGAACTGTTGGCGGTATTCGATGGCGAGCTGACAGCAGCGCACCACGGCTTCCACATCATCGCCATTTACATGGAATACCGGCGCATCGACCATCTTGGCGATGTCGGTGCAGTAGCGGGTTGAGCGCGCGTCCTGCGGCAGGGTGGTGAAGCCGATCTGATTGTTGAGCACGATATGCACGGTGCCGCCCGTGCGGTAGCCCTCGAGCTGGCTCATCTGGAAGCATTCCATCACCAAGCCTTGGCCGGCGAAGGCGGCGTCGCCGTGGATGATGACTGGCACGACCTTGCTTCGCTCAACGGTGTCATCGTGTTGGCGCTGCTTGCCGCGCACGCGGCCGAGAACCACCGGATCGACCGCTTCCAGATGGCTGGGATTGGCGGTCAGCGTCAGGTGCACGACCTTGCCGGTCGAACTGTGGAAATCACTGGAGAATCCCAAGTGGTACTTCACGTCACCATCACCCTGAAGGTCAGCGATATCATAGCTGCCTTCAAATTCGGTGAAGATTTCCTCGTAACTCTTGTTCAGAATATTCGACAGCACGTTGAGTCGGCCGCGATGGGCCATACCCATGACGACTTCCTTGACGCCCAATTCGCCGGCTTGGTCGATCAGGCCGTCGATGGCGGCGATCATCGATTCGCCGCCTTCGAGGGAAAAGCGTTTCTGCCCGAGGAACTTGGTGTGAATGAACGACTCGAACATCTCCGCCTGCGCCACTTTCATCAGTGCACGGTGCTTCTTGTCGGCCGATAGTTCGCTCTGATTGTGATTGCGCTCCATGCGCTCGAGCACCCAGCGGCGTTGCTCGCCATCTTGGATGTGCATGAATTCGGCACCGATGTCGCTGCAGTAGGTGCCGCGCAGGTGTTCGACGATGCTGCGCAGGGTGGCACGCGATCCCAGGCCGGGAACGGCATCACTGGAAAATTCGCGGTCGAGATCGGCTTCCGAGAGATTGTGGGTGGTCAATTCCAGCTCTGGGTTGCTGTTCTCATTATAGAGGTCAAGCGGGTCCAGACGGCAGATGGTGTGGCCAACATCGCGATAGGCGTAGATCAGCGAGTCGACGCGTTGCTGATCGATGCGACCTCCGCGGCGTGCGGCCGGTGCTTCCGAAGACGTGGCCATGGCTCCCGGTGCTTGCTCCAGACCGAGCGCAAAGCCGCTGAAGAACTGCTGCCATTGCGGTTCGACGCTGGCGGGGTCGTCTTGCCAGCGGGTGTAGAGGTCCTCCAGGAGCGCGAGGTTGGCAGGATTGGCGAAGTCGAGGGGCATGTTATTGTGCGGCCGATTGTGCGAAACGGCGTTCCTGCTGTACTCTGTAGGGTGGGAGACCTGGTCACAAGACCTTGTGACGCCTTGCTTCCCCATGTCGCACAATAGATTGTGCGACATGGCCACCAATCTCGATGTCGATCTCGTCGCTTTGGACGAACTCGTGCAACTCGGTCATTTCCGCAGCAAACGCGAAGCAGTCGATGCCGCCGTGCGTGAAGCCATCGGCTATCGCAAGCAGCTGCGCAGCCTGGAAGTGCTCGGCACCATCGAATTCCTGCCGTCGACGGCGACGCCCCTCGGCCGTGAATCGTGATCGAGCTCCTGCTGCCGCACAGTGATGTCTGGATCGCGGCGTTTGATCGGCGCTCGGTTCAGCCCGCCGTGGTCATTCGTTTCGGTGAAGCCGTGCGCGCCCGCGCCATCGTGCTGACGCCGTGGGTGCGCACCGAATTACTCGGTCGCGCGCGCGATGGTCGTCACTTCGCCCGTTTGCAGGCGGTGCTCGATGGCTTCGCTCAGGTACGGATTGATGCTGCGCTGCAAAGTTCGGCAGCGCAGTACATCAACGCGGCCCGCATCCGTGGGGGTAGTGTACCAACGTTGACCCAGGCATGGTCCTGGGCGGCAGCTGAACGCTGTCAGGCCCGGATCTGGACGTTGGATCGCCGGTGGTTGGCACTCGCGGCAGATGGTCTGCCCGTGGTGTAAGCCGGATTCGCCAACTACACTCAGTGCCATGCCCAGCTGTCGCATCCTTGCCGTCGGAGATGAACTCACCTTAGGTCGCGTGGTCGACACCAATTCGTCATGGCTCGCGCGGTGGGCCGGTGATCGCGGATTGACGGTCACTGGCATGGCTGTCTTCGGTGATGGTTTAAATGCCATCGCCACGGCATTGCGCGCCGCCTGCGCCGATGCCGACTTAGTATTGATTACCGGTGGCCTTGGGCCCACGGATGACGATCGCACGCGCCACGCGCTCGCCGCGGTGATGGCGGTCCAGCTGGTCGAAGATGCCGGAGCATGGCGCACGATTTGCCGCCAATTTCGCCGTTTCGGTCATGGCGAGCCATCGCCGTCGAATCGCCGCCAAGCGCTGCTGCCGGTGGGAGCCCGCCTGCTCAGCAACGATCGTGGCACGGCGCCTGGGTTATTCGCGCGCATTGGAACCACGCGCGTGGCCTGTTTCCCCGGCGTGCCGCATGAAATGGAAGCCATGGCCGCCCGTCTGGCACGGGTCTTACCGAGTGAAATTCCAGGCTTGATCAAACCAGTGGTGCGTGAGCTCTACGTTGCCGGCATCGGCGAGTCGCGAGCGCAGGAATGCATTCCCGGTTTGTTGACCGATTGCGATCCTCAAGTTGGTATCACCGCGAGCGAACTCGGACATTTGTGTTTGCGAGTCGTGGGTCGTGTTGAACACGTACGCCCCCGGGTGCTGGCCTTACGGCGATGTCTGCAAACGTGGCTGCTGCCAGGCCCCGGGGTGGCACCGAGCCTGGTCCACCATTTGGCTGCTCAGGGAGGGACGATCGCGGCGGCGGAAAGCTGCACCGCTGGCCAGCTGGTGGCGCAAGTGGCTGCGGTTCCAGGAGCATCGCAGGTGTTGCAGGAAAGCCTGGTGACTTATCACGAGCGCACGAAACAGCAGCGGCTCGGCGTATCGCGCGCGTTGATACGCCGCCACGGCGTGGTGAGCAAGGCGGTGGTCGAAGCGATGGTGCGCGGTCTGCAGCAGTATAGTGGTTGTACCTTAGCGCTGGCGACCACTGGCTTGGCTGGGCCCGGAGGCGGCACGCCCGCCACGCCGGTGGGGACGGTGTGGGTGGCAGCGGCTTATCAGGATCGCGTGGTGGCGACGGAATTGAAGCTGCGCGGTAATCGCGAACGCATTCAACGGCGAGCCGCCGCGCAGGCCTTGGTGTTGGGCTGGCAGGTCCTGACTGCCCGCGTTTGAGACGCGACGTCTGTCATGCCCAGGATTGCTGCGGACAGCAGTTGACTCGACGAGGCCCTTCAGACAGTTATCCTCCGCATGACATCGGTGTTCTCAAATGCTATGGTTGGCCCGTATATCCTCCGCGAGCTGGTCAGCGCCGGTGGTGTTGCCGAGGTATTCAAGGCGCAGCATCGCGATGGCCATCAGGAATTTGCGGTCAAGGTCATCCGCCCGGAACGAGCGTCTGAAAAGCTCCACGCCAAAGCATTTAAGGATGAATTCGAACTGCTTGAGGAGCTGACTCATCCCGGCATTCCAAAGGCGCGGCGCTACGACGTCGTACGCGGACGGGCGTGCATCGTCATGGATTTCGTTCCCGGTCGGCCGCTGCATCTGTTGGTCGACGAGAAAGTTTCCTTTGATGCCCAGGGTGTCTTCTTAAAATTGGTGGAAATCGTCGCCCATCTGCATGCGAACCAGATCGTGCATAACGATCTCAAGCTCGAAAACGTGCTGCTGCGCCCAGATGGCCGGATTTCCCTGGTGGATTTCGGCAATGCGCGGCGCATGCAGGCCAAGGGCCTGATGGCGCGCTTGTTCAAGACGCGCGCCCCGGTTTTTGGCACGCCGACTTACCTTGCGCCCGAATTGATTGCAGGCGAAGGCGAGCCCTCATACCGCAGCGACCTCTATTCGTTGGGGGTATGTTGCTTCATCTTGTTCACGGGTGAACCGCCCTTCGTCCATGACCGCAAGTCCGCCCGTTTGCGGGCAGCGGTCAACAAGGTGGCACCAAGTCTGGCCAGTCGCCGCACGGGTCTTTCGCCCAGCTTCGTCAAATTGATCGACGCTTGTTTGGCAAAGGATCCGGCCCATCGTCCCGAAGACGCCCAGCGCCTCTTCCATGCCT
>CAYQAQ010000029.1:8786-14286 GCA_964415495.1 uncultured candidatus Brocadiaceae bacterium
GTCGATCGACCTCTGAGGCTGCGCCGGTTGGCAGACTCGTGCCGATGATGGGATGCACGAAGCGCTCATCCGTGGTATGCTGTCGGCAGGAGCCGAGCACACGTATGGATACACAGCGCCGCATTAGCGATCCGGTCACCGACACAACCTACGTGGGCAGCTCCAGTGGGGCGCATCCCAGTGCTGGCACCTTGAAGCGCATCACTGATCACTTGGTCGCCAGTCTCGGCGAGACGGTGGATTGGTATTACGCCCAGATGCCGAGTTATTATCTGCGCGTCACCAGTACCGATGAGCAGCTGCGCCATGTCGAGATGATCCATGCCCTGCGGCGCGGCGGCGAAGGTCGCTTGACCATGTTGGACGATGCTCAAAGCGGCAAGGTGCTGTTCTTAGGCCGTCCGCAGGATCACTCGCTGCTTGATGTCGTGGCCACCATGGGCGACCGCCCTTTCCATCGCGTCGAATTGCATGCGAGTAAAGACGACAGTCTTTTCCTGCACGCCTTTGCCTACGCTGCCGGTCGCGCCCCGACCGACTACGATATGGCAGCGCACCAGCAGCAGGTCATCGCGCGCTGCTGCAGCGGTCCCGAGGCGCTGCCGCCTGCGGTTGTCTCACGCTATCTAGAGGTGGTCGATCAGCAGTATCTGGCGCGCAGTTCAACCGAACGCGTCGAGCGCCACGTGCGGGCGTGGGCCAGCTTGGCGGCAGGCGCCGATCAGGTGGTGCGCCAGGATGGTACCGGTGAGCATGCCGAGGTCACACGCCTGCTGGTCGCCTCACCTGCCGTCGGCGCGGCCGCGTGCCTGCGTCATTTGGCCCGGGTGCTGAAGCGGCATCAGGTCCATCTGGAACGGGGCTATTTGGATTTGCTGCCCGATGCGACGAGCGCAGATCGCCAAGTGGTGGTGAGCACGGTGTACATCTGCGGTCCGCAGCGTTCGGCATTACCGGCCGCGACGGTGGCCAGTGTCGTCGCGGATCTGGAAGGACTGCGGCGCTTGTACAGTGACGAATTCGTCGAGCTCTACACCGAAGGACTCTACAGTCTGGACGAGCTGGAAATTTTACGCGGAGCGGTGGGGTTCTCCGGTCAATTGCTCGCACCCGACCATCCGTTCCTGGATGTATGGGAAACGGGCCTGGATGTGCTGCGCAATGAGCAGGCGATCTGCCGCGATTTCTGCGCGCTCTTGGCGGCTCGTTTCCGTCCTGGGCATACCATCGCGTCGGATGCCTGGCAGACCCGGGTCACCGCCCTGCTCGAGCGCGTGCGCGGCTGCGAACCGCTGGCCCACGCCGTCATGCTTGAGGCGATGCTGTCCTTCATCACCCACATCGTGCTGACCAACGCTTGGAGGCTGGAGCGGCTGTCGCTGGCGTGTTTCCTCGATCCCAGCGTCCTGCCAGCTAATCGGTTTCCGCAGCGGCCGCATGGCATCGCGTGGGTCCGTGGACCGTCCGGGCGCGGTTGCCACGTGCGTTTCCGTCCTTCTGCACGCGGCGGTTTACGCTTACTGCTGCCGCGCACCTTGGGTCAACATCTCGTGGCGCGCGATGGCCTGCTCAAGGAAGTCTACGACCTGTCGTGGGCGCAGCAGTTGAAAAACAAAGATATCCCCGAGGGCGGCAGCAAGTGCATCGCCTTGATTGATCGCGGCGCCGATCCTGATCGTCTGGTGCAGCAAGTCACGGATGGACTGATCGACCTGATTTTACCGCCCGAAACCCAGCCGGAAATCATCGGTCCGCACGGGGCGCCGCGTGAGCGCGATCTGATCTTTCTGGGGCCGGATGAAAATATGACGCCGGCGCGCATCAACTGGGTGGCGGAACGTGCGCGTCAGCGCCATTTGCCCAATCATCTCACATTGATGTCTTCCAAGCCCGGCAGCGGTATCAATCACAAGACGTATGGCGTGACCAGCGAAGGGATCTACCGCTGGATTCATCATTCGTTGGCGGTGCTGGGCATCGATGGTGCCTGGACGCTCAAGATTACGGGAGGTCCGGATGGCGATCTTGGCGGAAATTTGATCAAGATCCTGCGCCGTGAGCAAGGTGACCGCTGTCGCATCGTCGCTATCGCCGATGGCACCGGATCGGCCACCGATCCGGAAGGCCTGGACTGGCTCGAGCTGCTGCGCTTGGTCGACGAAGCGAAAGGCATCGCCCAATATCGACCTTCCGCATTGCGTTCGCCAGCAGGCCGCGTGGTGCCCGCTGTCGATAAAGCGAGCGAACTATTGCGGAATGACCTGCACAATACCGTTGTCACCGATTTGTTCGTGCCCTGTGGCGGTCGGCCGTACACCATCAACGATCATAATTGGCAGCGTTTTCTTGACGCCGAGGGTACGCCGAGCGCACGGGCCATGATCGAGGGTGCCAACATCTTCATCACTACGAAAGCTCGGCAAAGTCTGGAAGATGCTGGCCTGCTCGTCATTAAGGATTCATCCGCCAACAAGGGTGGCGTGATCTGCTCCAGCTACGAAGTCTTGGCTGGGTTGATCATGGATGAAGATGAATTCCTGGCACGTAAGCAAGGCTATGTCGATGAGACCATCGCCATCCTGCATGAGAAAGCGGATGTTGAGGCGCGCGCGCTCTTTGCCGCCTGGACTCGGCGTCAACGCAGCGCCCGCTTGTCGGAACTGTCGATGCAACTGAGCGAAGAGATCAACCGCGTCAGCGGCCTGCTCGAAGTCGTCATTGCCGCGCACCTCGACGATGCGGATCTGGCGGGTGCCTGGCGTCGTCACCTGGAAGCCCATTGCCCGCCGGTCATCGTTGCCGATTTTGCGGATCGTATTATCACGCATATCCCCCGGCCACACCGCGTCGCCATCCTCGCTAAGCGGCTCGCCAGTCACATGGTCTACCGCGAAGGCTTGACCTGGTGCCGCACCTATCTGCTCGAGAAACGCATTTGGGATGTCTTGGCGACGTACCTGCTGGCCGAAGAGAGGATCGGTCGCGTCGTACAATTGGTGCTTGGGCTGGATGTGCCGGGTCGTGATGAAATTGCGCGCATTATTGCTGCCGGCAGTCAGCGCGAATTGGTCCGCGAGCGGCTCGGCCAAGAGTTCTGATGCTCTGAGCGAGGCTGGCGATAACCGGTGGCGCCACCGGTTATCGCGCTGAGCATGGTGCCCCATGCTCCGGCACGATTTCCCCTTCGACCCCACGTATGGTTGTGATGCAGCGGCGTTGGCGGCGATTCGGCCGCCGGAAGAAGTTGGGGATTTCGCGGTGTTTTGGCAAACGACGTTTGCCGAAACGATGGCGGTTCCCATAGAGGTCGCTTTGGAGTCGGTGACGGCGCGGCATCCGACACATCGGGTGAGCGGCATCTCATTCACGACCTTAGGTGGGTATCGCGTCGGCGGATGGTTGTTGGAACCGCTCACCGGTGTGCCGGTACGGGGTATGGTGATTGGCCATGGCTACGGTGGCCGCAGCGATCCCAGTACCGGTTGGCTACCACGGGATGCCGCGGCCATTCTGCCTTGTGCGCCGGGATTTCATCGCTCAGCGCGCTCGGATCTGCCTGCTGTTGCCGACCGCCATGTTGTGCACGGCATCGCGCAGCGGGACACCTACCTGATCCGTTTTTGCGTGGCCTCTTTGTGGAGTGCCGCCAGTGCGCTGTTGTCCATCCATCCACAGATCGCCGGTCGGCTCTCTTTTCATGGCGGCAGTTTTGGCGGTGGACTCGGCGCCTTGGCCCTTCCCTGGGATGCACGTTTTCACGCCGCTTGCCTGGAGGTGCCCACCTTCGGTCATCACCCTTGGCGCCTGCGCTGTCCGTGCGTCGGCAGTGGTGAGTCTGTACGACGTTATCACCGCGAGCATCCGGAGGTCGTTGAGGTGCTGGCATATTTCGATGCGGCGGTGGCGGCGACCCACTGTCGGATTCCGGTCGTGGCGGTGCCGGCGTTCTTCGATCCCGCCGTGCCGCCACCTGGACAATGGGCGGTTATCAATGGCTTGGCCGGGCCAGTGGATCTCTGCCCGGTCACTGCTGGGCATTTTGACAATCCGCATGCGGTCGCTGAATACCGTCGGCTGCGCGCGGCGATGCAGGCGCGAATGGCGTGAATCCTCGTTGTTTTCTGCGCCCTGCGTCCAGCGTCCAGCGTCCTGCGTCTTGTATGCCGTGTCTTTCGTGAACGGACACGGATCCATGAAAATGGAAAGTTACTGAGGATACAACATCCTCGGACGTCAGGGTGACGCAGGACCCAGGACCCAGGACCCAGGACGCACAGGAGCTATTTATTTGCCGGCGCTGCAAATTGACTGACAATACAGGCCTTGCCGTTGTGGCGAACCAGTATGCCAACCATCGCGCCATCTTTCCGTGAGCGCACGATGGCTCCATGCCACTGTGCTCCCGGATCATTGGCCAAGACACCGTCCGGACCCTGTTGGTC
Source organism: uncultured candidatus Brocadiaceae bacterium (assembly GCA_964415495.1). Taxonomy (GTDB): domain Bacteria; phylum Planctomycetota; class UBA11346; order UBA11346; family UBA11346; genus CAYQAQ01. The sequence continues at coordinate 13,229 of CAYQAQ010000029.1, forward strand.
AGCGCTGGTGGGGCGCGGTCCATAGGCGGGATCGCCATAGAGCAGGATATCCTCCGGCGTGGTCCACGAGCGCATGGTCAGCGGATGGTCATTGAGATGCGTATCGCCAAGTGCCTGCACCAGGAGGGCATCGTTGGGGACATTGGCGGGCAGATCCACATCGATGCCGCCGATGATCAGGCGCACGGTTCCGTCGACGGCGTCTAGCGGCACCCGCACGAGGTCAGCGGGAATAATCCAGCCGGTGGCGGTGGGCAATCCCCAGCCTTCCTGCACGTGCAGGCGTTGACGCCAGCGACCACGTTGGCAGCTCAGCCGTACGGGTTGCGGCCAAACCGCCCACTGACCGGCGGGGAGCAGCGCGGCTCCGATGGCGATGGCGGGTTGCCAGCGGCGGGCGTGTTCTGGCGCTTCGTCGCGGAGGACAAAGCGATGGCCATTGCCAACAGCCTCGCCAGGTTCATCAGGCGTAGCGAAGGCGATGCCGCCGGCCATCAGACTTTGCAGCGATTCCAATTCCACCTTCAGGCCTTTGAACAATCCAGCAGCGATATCGACGCCACTGGCATTCCAGAAAACGGTTTTGCTGCGTATCAAATCCACATAGGGGGGATCGATAATCAGGTCGATGTCGATGGCGGTGGCATCATTTGCAAGACGGATATGGCCGACGCGTCCGACGGTGAGTTGCCGATACGTGACGGGTGAGCCGTTATTGAGACCACTGACGGTGTTGGCGGTGAGGCGCAGGGTGCGGCTGCCGGGTTCAGGTTGGGCGTAGGCTGGAGGTTGATCCAGACCGGCATGCTGATGCATGTTTACGCCATCGCCAGGTTCGGCGGCGAGATAACGCGGACCGATGACCGTTTCCAAACCAGACACGCCGCTGAGGCCGACATGCGGGCGGACCACCCAGAAGCGTGCGCCAGCTCGCGCAAAAGCGCTGGCTTGGCGCACCAAGGTGGCATCCACGACGACGCCGTTGCCATCTTCGGTCAGGGCCAACCGATCGACGCGGCCAATGGTGACGCCGCGATGCCGGATGTCATCGCCAGGTC
>CAYQAQ010000030.1:0-10606 GCA_964415495.1 uncultured candidatus Brocadiaceae bacterium
GTTGACCATCGCCTGCCGTGAACTGTTCGCAGGGGCCGCGCCCGCGACGCATCAGGTCACCCCCCTGGATGCCGTCGAACCGCTGCCACATTACGCCGCACCGTGAACGCGCTGGCCAGAGGTCAGCTGGTGGCCTCGGCGGCGCGTGGCGGTTCATCAACGTCATCCGCTGGATAGGCCTCCAAGCCTAAACTGCGCGGTGCCGCGTCGGTGGTCGACAAGGTCGGCAGATCATCGCCCCCGGCCGCACCGAGTTCACGGAAACGACGTGCGGTGACCAAAACTCGGCTTTCTAAACTGCCTACCGTTTTGTTGAAGGCATCCACGGCGCCATCCAATCCCCGCCGCAAGCGTAGGAAGTGTTCGGTCATGGTCAGCAGGCGCTCGTGCAGTTCCTTGCCCAATGCGGCGACCTCGGCGGCGTTGCGCGCGACCTGTTCCTGCCGCCAGCCATACGCCACGGCGCGCAGTAGCGCGATCAGCGTCGACGGCGTGGCCAAGATGACGCGACGATCGCTGGCGTATTCCATCAGAGCGGGATCGCGTTCAAACGCGGCCGACAAAACCCCATCGCCCGGCACAAAAAGTACGACGAATTCGGGGGAGTTGGCGAATTGCTGCCAATAGGCTTTGCCACCGAGCGCATCGATGTGGCGAGCAAGATGCTTGGCATGCAGATCCAGCAACGTGACGCGGCTGATATCATCCTCAGCCGACGTGGCATCCATATAGGCCGAGAGCACCGCCTTCGCATCGACTATGACTGATTTTCCGCCCGGCAGACGCACGACCATGTCCGGACGCTGCTGCGCGCCCGTCTCACCCGCCGTTTCCTGTTCGATGAAATCGCAGTGCTCGACCATGCCGGCCATTTCGACCACGCGCCGCAATTGCATTTCACCCCATCGACCGCGCACGCCAGGGCGACGCAAGGCTTCGACCAAGCCGTGGGTCTCGCGTGCGAGACGTTCATGCGCGGTCCCCAACTGCTTGAGTTGTTCAGCCAGAGTTCCCGCTTCCTGGGCGCGGGCAGTCTCGAAGGCATTGAGCTTGCCATCCAGTTTGACCACCGTGTCGCTCAACGGCTTGACTAACGCCGCGATCGATTCATTGCGCACATCGATATCGCCTTTTGCGCGTTCCTGCAGGCGCGTAAAAGTTTGCTGCGCTAATTCGAGAAACGCCTGATTATTGCGGGCCAGGGATTCGGCGGAAAGGCCTTTAAAAACCTCGCTGAGTTGGCCTCGCACATCGTGTAACTCGGTCAAGCGCGCGGCGGCCGCCCGCTGATCGGCTTCGGCGCGCGCAACGGTCTCCGCTAGGCGGCTGCGCAATGCACTGGCTTCGCGTTCGGCGAGCTCCGCCCGCGCCGACGCTGCGACCAAGGCTTCGGCGCGGGCCTCGGCCGTAGCCCGGCGAGCGGTCTCCTCGCGTAATTCGGCGGTTAACCGACCACGCGCCACCGTCCAACCGACCGCCACACCCACCACCCCAAGCAGAAGAGCCAGAATCCATTCCATGCCGGCATCATTCCCGGTCGGGGCACGAGGGCCAGCGGGGCTGCGGGCGGATTCCACTCTGGCCATCGGGCGCTTCCACAGCACCCTGCCAGCCATGCCAGCCATGCCAGCTCATCCCTCCGGCGCCTGGGTCCATGACCTCGATCCCTTCTTGTGGCGCATCAGCGGTGAGATCGGCTTGCGCTGGTACGGCCTCGCGTATCTCGCAGGCCTCGTGTTGGGCGGCTGGCTGCTACATCATTGGCGGCAACGGGAGCGGCTGCCATTGCGGCGCGGCGAACTGCAGGACTTCGTCTTCGTCGTCGGCGTCAGCATGATTCTGGGCGGACGGCTGGGCTATTGCGTGTTTTACCAGCCAGACCTGCTGATCAGTTTCGGCCGCGATTTCCCCTGGTGGGGCGTGTTACGCGTGATGGACGGGCGCATCGCCACGGCCGATCGGCGGCCGTGCTCATGGACGCCGTCGCCGTCGGTACACCCATCGGCATCATCTGCGGCCGCTTAGCTAATTTCATGAATGGCGAACTGTGGGGACGACCCTGCGATCCTGGTCTGCCATGGGCCGTCGTGTTTCCGAATGAAGTCCACCCACCAGCGCACACTCCAGAAGCCATTGCGGCGCTGCCGCCGCGGCATCCGAGTCCGCTGTATGCCATGTTTTTGGAGGGCGTCATTCCGTTGCTGATCGCGCTGCCACTCCATGCCCGCCATCGGCGCGCGGGCTTGTCGCTCGCCTTGATCCTGGCGCTCTATGCCGTCGGCCGCTTCATGGGCGAATTCTGGCGTGAGCCTGATCTCGGGCAGCCTGGTTCTCCAGGTCACGATTTCATCCTGGGCTTCATGACCAAGGGCCAGGCGCTGACGGTGCCAATCCTCCTGATCGCCGCCGCCATCGCATGGTGGGCATGGCGGCGCGGTCCGCGACCGGAAGCGTATCAGGTACGCGACCCTCTACCCCCATCCCCAAAAGCCTGATTACCCGCGCTTATAGGTCTTGAGCCACGCATACAACGCATCGCCAGGGCACAGGCTCGCGTTGAGATCGCGATGGCCGAAAATGCGCGAGCGCGGCACTTTGTATTTGCGACTACCCTCATTGAGAAACGCTGCCAAGGCCTGCAGTTGCCGTTGCGTCGGTTGGCGACGCATGAAATCACCGGCGACCGAAATGCCGATATTGTTCTGATTGTTGGACCGCACATGGGCACCCTGGTAACGAACCGGCCGACCTTCGTAGATCCGCCCATCCTTGCCGACAATGTAATGATACCCAATGGCGCACCATTTCCGTTCGCGGCGGTGATAGCGTTCAATACGGCGCAACACTTCCAATTCGGGCAGCTCTGCCATGCCGGCGTATTCCCCGGTGTGGTGGACCGTTAAACGGGCAACCCCATTCATGACATTATGATTGGCACCCACCGCTTCGCGCGTCCACGCCGAACGTGGGACGAGCACATAGCCTTCGCCAGCAACGCCCGGCAAGGCATCCTCAGTGTCGATGGCATCGCCAGGTTTGGCCCGCGTGGCGACTAATTGACGCACCGTCACCTCGGTTGCCTCCGGCAACCAGATGCGTTGTCCGATGCGCAAATCACGGATATCCACGCCACGATTGCCCGACATCAATGCATCGATGCTGAGTCCCGATCGTCGACTGATGCTGTGGAAGGTATCGCCAATAGCGATTTCGTACCATTGCCCACGCACCGCAGGAGGGGCGGTGACCGGTCGAATCGCAGCCGGCGATGGGGCACGTTGCGGGGCGGGGTCGTTCGTGGCATGCCGCATGCGGCAGCCAGCCAAAGTGGCCATGCTGCTGACCAGCAGCGCACGGCGCGAGAGATTCGCATCCATGCCCGGCTACTGTGGCACTCGGGATGCCTGACGCAATGTCATTACCCAAAATCTCCTGCACCATGCACGGCTGAGACGCTGGCACCCCCAATCACCGACAAAACCAGAGCGAATGAGCAGACGGCCTCGCGCATGATAAACGCGGCACGCGACAGGTGAGCCGCAGATCTCGGACGGAACTCGCAGCCGTCACATATTCCCGACCGAACGCTCATGGCCTGACTTTAGAAGGAATTATCGCGAGAGATTCGTGGCACCTGGAGGCGATGAAAAGGTGGGGTAAATTCACCGACTGCATGCACAGATTATCCGAGCTGTCGAAAATATCCTTGCTAAATAGCAATTCCATCCATTCAATATAATGATCAATCCTTCATTGGGGCGTAGCCAATCCCCCAATTTCCTTCGTCCCACTTCTAGGAGTATGCATGTCCCTTTCGAAAAAAATCGCCGCCAAACTGAAAGCCGACGGTCTCAACGCCGCACAGGCTGCCCAGAAGGCTGGCATCACCGCTATCACGTTTAAAGCCGTGCTCGCGGGCAAGTCCGTTCCCAACAGCCGCAGCGTCGACAAGTACGCCAAATTCCTCGGTATGACCACCGAGGAAGTCCTCGCCATTGCCGGCAGCCGCAAAGGTAAGGGCAAAGGCAAAGCGAAGGCGGCGAAGACCCCCGGCAAGCGCGGCCGTCCGCCCGGCAAAGCCAAGGGCAAGCCCGGTCGCCCCCTCGGTAAAGCCAAGCGCGGTCGTCCGCCCGGCAAAGCCAAGGGCAAGCCCGGTCGTCCGGCCAAGGCGAAGGCCGCCAAGGTTCCTGGCCGTCGTGGTCGTCCGGCCAAGCCCGGCGTTCCGGCTGGCAAGGTGAAGGCAGTTGCGAAGCAGATCGCGCGCGCGCAGAAGGTCCTCGACCGTCTCGCCGGCACGGTCGCTAAGCTCGCCTAAGTTTCGACTGAAGCGTGTTATCGTCGTCGGCACTTCGGTGCCGACGCTACCATGCCCCGCCGGTTTCCGGCGGGGCATGGTGTTTTCGGGCAGCGACGTATCGTCACGCGCCCATGACGGTCATCGCGCAAATCACCAGCTATCCATACGGCATCTCCAGCACCGATCCATTGCAGGCATTAGCGGATGCTGGCATCACCTACCGACTTTCGCCGCATCGACGCAAGCACACGCCAGAAGAAACCGCGGCCTTGCTCGGTGATGTCGATATTTTGCTCGCGGCAACCGAACCATTGCCCGCACACGTGCTCGCGCGCGGGCTACCGCGTCTCAAGCATGTGGCGCGCGTCGGCGTTGGTTTGGATGGCCTCGACGTCGACTTCTGTCGCGCCAACGGCATCGCGGTAACCTATACGCCCGATGCACCGGCGCGCAGCGTGGTCGAACAAGTGTTCGGTTTGCTGATCAGTCTGGGTCGGCGTTTCGTCGAGGCACACGAAGGCATGCGCCGCGGCGAGTGGAATCGGCACACCGGTGTGCTGTGGGATGGCAAGACCCTGGGTATTCTTGGTTGCGGTCGCATTGGCAAACAGGTTGCTGAAATCGCCCGCGCCTTTCGCATCACGGTTCTCGCTCACGACATTCACGAAGACCACGCCTGGGCGCAGCAACATCAGGTCACGTACGTCGGCCGCGAAGAACTCTTTCAACGCAGCTTGGCCGTCACCATTCATCTACCTTACGACCACACCACCGAGGACATGGTCGATGAAGCGCTGTTACGCCGCATGCCGCGCGGCAGCTTTCTGCTCAACACCTGTCGCGGCGAAGTGCTGGATGAAGATGCCTTGCTGCGCTGTTTGACGGATGGTCATCTCGGCGGCGCGGCACTGGATGTCTATCGTCAGGAACCTTATCGCGGCCCGCTGTGCGCCTTGCCGAACGTGATTTTGTGCTGCCATCAAGGCAGCTGCAGCCACGATGGGCGCTACGCAATGGAGATGGGCTCCGCTCAGAATGCGGTCGCCTTTCTGCGGGGTGAGCCGATCCCTGCTGAGCGCATCGTGTGGCTCCCACCGGGGCGCTGACCCTCGACGCTCTCGGCGCGGTTATAAGACCAAGTAAGCCGCGACCCCGAATCCGATCACGGCGATGGTCACCACCACCCAAGCCACGCCCAATCGTTCCGGGGGGGCTTCAGCCATTGGCTGCACGGGTTGCCGCCGAGTGATCGATGTCGTCGGAATGCTCAGCGGTGCTTCAGCGGTGCCTAATGTCGAGGTCGAACCCGCCGCGCGCCGCGCGCGCGCTGTGCCGCCTTTGCGATGAACTGAGGTCGTACCGCCATTGCGCTTGAATTTTTCGGTCGCGGCCTTGGCCAACGCCGCCGTCGCTGAACCCGCGCTCAGGTGTTTGGGCGGCGGTGCTAATTCAGGATTGGGTGTTGGGTAGCGATCCGTGGACGGTTTGCAGGGGTCAGCGGTGGAAGATCCGTGTTCTTCCTCTTTTACGCGCCGCTGCAGCCGAGCTGTTTCGAATTTATCAAAATGCCCAGGGCTGGTGTCCTTGGGCTGAATGGGACGCGCCGTGCTGCGTGACAACACCAGGGGTTTACGCAGCAGCCGAATGGAGGTCGTGTCACGCAAACTGATGGTGCGCATCGCCGCTTCGCAGGCAGTGATCAGCGGCGCGTAGGCAGGGTAGCGCTTCGCCGGATTTTTTGCCAGACAGGTCATGACGAGATGGCGGGTAGCTGCAGTCAGACTCGGGACAATGCTGCCCGGATCTGGAATCGATTCATTCAAATGGGCTGCCATCACCTGAGCTGGCGCATTGGCGGGATACGGCAGGCGACCGGTGAGCAAATGGAACAAGGTACACCCGAGGGCATACATGTCAGCCTGCGGTCCCAGCTCCTTCTCACCCCGGATCTGCTCGGGCGACATGTAATTGGGCGTGCCCATGACCATGCCGGTCATGGTCATGCTCATGTCGTCGCCATCGGTCGAGCGGGCCAGACCATAATCGATGATTTTGACGCGCTCACCTTCGCCGCCGTCGGCTTCCGGAACCGCAAGTAAATTGGACGGCTTGATGTCGCGATGAATGAGCCCCGATTTGCGAAACGCGTAATCCAGGGCATTGGCGACCTGCATGGTGATGCGCAACGCATCCACTTCGATAAACGCCCCAGCAACCTTGAGGAGACTCGCCAAGGTCGGACCGCGCACATATTCCATCGCCAGAAACAAACGGCCGTCGTAACGCCCGGAATCCACCGCCCCGGCAATGTTGGGATGTTTGAGCGTCGACAAGATTTTGATTTCCCGCTCGAAACGCTTGAGCAGGTCGGCTCGGTCCATCAAGGCCGGTGTCACCAGCTTCAACGCGACTTCCATGCCGGTTGCCTGGTTGCGCGCTAAGAAGACTTCGCCCATAGCCCCGGAACCAAGGTGCCCCGTCACGTCATACCCAGGAATACGCGGGAGCTGCTCGGCCGACGAGGTTTCCGGAGTGGCAAGGATGGTCTCCTCCACCCCATGCACGGTGGGAAGGTCGGGGCGACGAACGAGATCTGACATGCCGTGCTCCTCCTTCACTCCTGAGAGGGTAACTGAGGAGCCCCTGAGTCAAGGCACGAAGGCTTGACAAATCAGTTGCGGGAGTGCATAATTTGAGACTTGGCAAAGATCGCGATCCGGGTATCAACGCCCAGAACCCCGTATCGTATTACGCTGGGTTATCGGCTTCGCACCCTTCCAAACCACGAGAGCCCACGAGACCACGGCCTTCACACCTGAATCAAGGATGCCGTGATTCAGGGCGACCATGTGATTCAGGGCGACAATGCCCGCAGCGCTGGATAGGCCCGACGGAAGCGTTCCGCGAGAACGGCATAGGCGCGCACCTGAGACGCCTTGGGCGCAAAGGTCCCTGCGACGGGCCCAGGTGCACAGGCGCGAGCCACCGACACGCCGCAGGCACCGATCAAGGCGAGGCGTGCCGCGCCCAGTGCGGGCCCAGCATCCGCACCACTGCGCAGAATCATGCGTGCGTTGCAAACATCGGCCATGATCTGCATCCACACGTCGCTGCGCGTACCGCCGCCGGTGACAGTGGCCTCGCGCACGGTCGTGCCGGAGGCACGGATCAGCGCCAAGGAATCCGCCAGCCCAAGACAGATGCCTTCCAGCACCGCGCGCGTCAGATGCGCGCGCTGATGGCGACGCGTTAAGCCAATGAAGGCACCGCGCGCCTCGGGGTCGCAATGCGGCGTGCGCTCACCGGTCAGATAGGGCAGGAACAGCAGACCGTCAGCACCGATCGGCGCGGTGCCGGCCTCATCACACAACACACCGAAATCGGTGCCGGGGAAAAACGTGTCGCGATACCACTGCAGGCTGCCCGCCGCGCTGAGCATGACGCCCATCTGATGCCAGGTGCCGGGAATGGCATGACAGAACGTGTGCAGACGGCCCTGCTTGTCCGGCGCATAGCCCTTGGTGGTGGTGAAGACCACACCCGAGGTGCCGAGCGCAATCGTCGTCTGCCCTGGCTTGACGCAGCCAGCACCCACCGCACCGGCCGCCTGATCGCCGCCGCCGCCAATGGCCGGAATGCCCGCCGGGACGCCGAGTTCCGCTGCCGCTGCGGGCGTAACCGTGCCTGAAACAGCGCTGCCCTCGACCAGACGGCCGAGGTAGCTCTCATCAATGTTGCACGCCGCGAGCATGGTTTTGCTCCACCGGCGCTTGGCCACATCCATGAGCAGCATGCCGGCGCCGTCGCTCATTTCGGCGACGAAATCACCGGTCAATTTCCAGCGCAGCCAATCTTTGGGCAGCAAAACTTTCCGTACGCGCTTCCACACTTTGGGTTCATGACGCTGCACCCATAGCAGCTTGGGCGCGGTAAATCCGACCAAGGCGCGATTGCCGGTTTCCTTGATCAGCTTCGGCACTTTTTTGTGCAGCAGATCGCACTCGGCTTGGCAGCGGCCGTCGTTCCACAAAATGGCGGGGCGCACCACCTGATGCTGCGCATCGAGCAAGGTCGCGCCGTGCATCTGGCCGGACAATCCGATACCTTCGATCACCGCTCGCGGAGCACTCGCCAGCGCCGCACGCACCGACTCCACCAAGCCACGCCACCAATCGGCGGGATCTTGCTCGCTCCACAGCGGCTTCGGTGAGCTCAGCGGATATTCCGCCATTGCGGTTGCGAGAATGCTGCCGTCACGCTCGACCACGATGGCCTTGCAGCCGGAAGTACCGAGGTCGATGCCGAGAACTGCCATGGGATGTCCTGGATGCAGGGAAACGAGAGACGGGAGTTTACGCCTTGTTCGGCGGCGTGGCCTTGCGCTTGAACGCGCTGGTCTGGGCATCGGCGGCGACCTGCAGGCTTTCCGGAATCGACGACTTCTTGCCGCGACCCTTCTTGGCGCGCGCCTTGCCCTTGCCGGTCGGATTGCCCCAGCGGTCGATGCGGCCGGCTTTGAGATCTTCGTAACGCACCACGGCGTCTTCGATGACCTGATACGCGACCAAACGATCTTCCCAGCCGTAGGTATCCGACTTTTTACCTTCAAGATCCTTGTAGATGTTGAAGAAGTAGTCGACCTCGGCGAGATAGTGACTGGCGAGATGCTGCAGACCGTGCACTTCGCGCATCTTCGGATCGCTGACCGGCACTGCGAGAATCTTGTGATCCAAGCCCATGTCATCGCGCATGATCAGCACACCGAGCGGGCGGACCTCGATCAGGCAGCCGGTGAAGGTCGGATGCTCGACGATCACGACCACGTCGAGCGGATCACCGTCCTCGCCATGAGTGCGCGGAATGAAACCGTAGGCACCGGGATAGTGCACCGGGCTGTACAGGGTGCGGTCGAGTCGGAAGACGTTCATCTCCTTGTCGTACTCGTACTTGTTGGACGACCCCTTGGGGATCTCGATCACCGCGTGGATGATGTTCGGCACGTCGCGACCGGTGGGCAAATCGAGGTAATTGGTCATCGCCGACGGCTCCTAGAGAGCTGCGCAGGTTAGGGAGGCCGCTGCACGTCGCAACGGTGCTGGAACGCTTCGGCAGCCTTATGCGAACAGCGCATCACCCTGGGCGACCAGTATCCGTACCTGTTTGCCCTGGCTGGCGTGAAACGAGGCTGCCGACACGGTCAGGCGGCGACGGACCTCGGGTTCGGCGAGGTGCTTGCGGTCGATGCTGGTGAGGCGGTCGCAGAGCCGGTCGAAGCTGCCGCCGAGTCCTTCACGCAGGCCGACCAGGGCGCGGTAGTACCCGACCTGATTCGGCACCTTGCGGCAACCCTCGACCAGGGCGGCGAGGACCTCCTGATGGTCTTTGGCCTCCAGCCGGCGATGGCGGGCGACGCGCTCGCCCCAGTCCTCGAGACAGGGACCGAGCGGCAGCAACAACTCCGGCAGCGGGCGCAAGCAGCGCGCCTGGCGCAGCGGATAATTGCGGTGGCCTTCGGCCTCGACCAGGTGATAGAGCCGCTTGGCGGCAAGAAACGCGCCACCACACGAGGCTGCGTTCTCATGCGCGAGGCGCTCAAAGGGTACGCGCGCCGCCGCGTGCGCCGGAGTATCCGGCCAGAAGGAGATGCCCTGATTGAGATCGCCCACGTTGTGCGTGGCGACCCACGCCAGCCGCAGCAGGGCCACTGGATCGCCGCCCCCCTTCGCAATCGCTTCGATAGCGGCGCGCAGGGCGTCGGCTTCACGCACCAACTCGGCGGCGATGAACACGCGGGCGGCAACCGCGACCGCCTCCGCGCCGGGTGTGGACAGCGCCGCGCCGAGTGCCCCTGCGCTGACGCCCAAGCGTTCGCCATCATGGCCGCCAACCAGCCCGAGCTCGCCGCACGGTTCACCGCGCGTGCACACCAGGCGCTCATCCCAGCCCTGCCAAGCTTCGACGACACGCCAACGGGTGGCGAGATGCTGGGCGTTGCAGTCCTGCCACAAAACGCCGCGGATTTTGGCATCGACATCGGTCGGCGTATACGTCCCCACCGTCGCGTGATGGGCCGCACAGCAGAGCGCGAAATAATCATCGATGGCATCGGCATCCGGCCGATGGGTCGAGGGCAACAGCTCGCGCGCCTGGCGCAGAATATGCCACCAGCCCTCAGGCCCCGCCGCCAACTCGATCAAACGCCGAGCGCCTACCGCTGCCGCCTGCGCTGGCTCCCGCGTCGGACTGAACAAAAATGGCGCCGTCGCCGCCACCAAGTCCAGCAAGGGCCCAACACCGATCCACGGACCG
>CAYQAQ010000030.1:10616-14136 GCA_964415495.1 uncultured candidatus Brocadiaceae bacterium
ACTTCTCGATGCGGGTGGAGGGACTGGGTTTGGGCATGGCGGGCAGCAGGACGGGAGACGGGAGACGGGAGACGGGAGACGGGACTCGCGCAGCGCACGCGGGATCGCATCAGGCGACCGGGGTCATGAGAATGCAAGGACCTTCCAAGCACCGCCTGGCCTCCCGTCTCCCGTCTCCCGTCCTGCTGCCGTCTCCAGGCCATGGAAGCGCTTCCCAAATCGCAGAACCCCATACTCTCCGCGTCCCACAAACCTTTCAGCACGGAGCCTTCATGGCCTTTACCAAAGCCTTCTCGTCCATCCCGACCATCCGCTATGAGGGTCCGGAGAGCGACAATCCCTTCGCCTATAAATGGTTCAATCCGAAGGAAAAGATCCTCGGCAAATCGATGGCGGAATGGATGCGCAACGCGGTGTGCTACTGGCACACCTTCCGTGGCGTGGCCTTGGACATTTTCGGCCCCGGCACCATCAAGCGTCCGTGGGAAGATGGCACCGATTCGGTCGACATGGCCCTGCACCGCGCGGAAGTCGTGTTCGATTTCATCACCAAGCTCGGCGTCGAATTCTACTGCTTCCACGACCGCGACGTCGCACCTGAGGGCGCCACCGTGGCCGAGTCGAATGCCAACCTGTGGGCGGTGGCCGAACGCTTCAAGCAGTTGCAGAAGGCCACCGGCGTCAAGTTGCTGTGGGGCACTGCCAACATGTTCAGCAATCCGCGCTACAGCCAGGGCGCGGCCAGCTCGCCGAGCGCCGACGTGTTCGCGCACGCTGCCAACCAAGTGAAGGAAATGATCGACGTCACCAAGTTCCTCGGTGGCGTGAACTACGTCTTCTGGGGTGGCCGCGAAGGCTACAACAGCCTGCTCAACACCGACCTCGGTCGCGAGCAGGACCACCTCGGTCGCTTCTTTCAGATGTGCGTCGCCTACGCCAAGAAGGCGCGTTTTACCGGTCAGTTCCTGATCGAGCCCAAGGCCTGCGAACCGACCAAGCACCAATACGACTTCGACAGCGCCACCGTGCTCGGCTTCCTGCGCAAGTACGGCCTCGAGAAATCGTTCAAGCTCAACATCGAGCAGAACCACGCTACCCTCGCCGGTCACGACTTCTGTCATGAGCTGGCGGTGTGCACCGCCGACAACGTGCTCGGCTCGATCGACTCCAATCGCGGCGACGTGATGAACGGCTGGGACACCGACCAGTTCCCCAACGACTACCGCGAATGCGCGCAGGCGTGGACGATCATTCTGCAGCAGAAGGACGGCCTCGGCAGCGGTGGTTTGAATTACGACGCCAAGGTGCGTCGCGACAGCTACGACGTCGAAGACATGTTCTACGCCCACATCTGCGGCATCGATACCTGGGCCCGTGGCCTGCGTATCGCCGCCAAGATCATCAAGGACAAGAAACTCGCGAAGTTCGTCGACCAGCGCTACGCCAGCTACAACAGCGGCATCGGCAAGACCATCGAATCCGGCAAGGCGACCCTGGAATCACTGCAGGCCTACGCGATCAAGAAGGGCACGATCACGCATCCGCCTTCGGCGCGGCAGGAATACCTCGAGAACCTGCTCAACGGGTACTGCTGATTATTCCTCAGCCTGCGCCCTGAGTCCGCACCCGCGTGGGACTGAGGCCTCTGGGCTGATGGATAAGTGGAAAACACGACGAGCGGACCGACCCAGTCGGTCCGCTCGTGGTATTTGCGAGAAGACACCTCTACTCATTTTGCACCACGCTTACGCGGACCGAGGGCCGAAAACCTAAAGTTTTAGGAACTTTCCCGCACCGTCGCCACCGCCACCGCCAATACTTGGCGAAAATTCGCTGCGTCAGCGCGGATATGCTCCGTGATTTTTCCGGTGTTGGCGCGATTATAATCGTCAATCGCGTAGACCGTACCGTCGGGGGCGAAGGCGAAGCTGTCGGGGGACCATTCGTTGGCGAGCGGGCCGCTGACGATGGCGCGGCGGGCATCGATGTGGATCAGGCCGGCGGCGTCGCGGAAGGCAACGGCGCGATAGGCGACGGATACCTTGCCTTCGCGGTCGTAAGTCACCACCCAGGCGGTGCTACGCCGGGCTTTGCCGCCGTGCGGCGAGACCACCACCAAGGTCTGATAATCGTCCCAATCGAACCGCCACGCCATGGCCTGGGCCGGGCCAATCGCTTGGCTGCGAGCGGGAATCACGCCGGAGGTCGGCAAGGGCTCCATGAACTCGGGGTCGAGCTCAGCCCAGGGTTCGACCGCGAACTCGAGCGCCATCGATGGGAGCGCCGCGAACAGCAGAAGCAGGATGCCGTAACGCCCCATGGTGCCAGCAGTCTACCACCAGACTGCCGGGGCTGGAAGAGCCAAGCCGCCAAACACCCACGTCGCTGAGGTCAGCGCCTGATCTGGCGGCTCAGAACACCCGGCGTTGCCGGGTCGAGGGGATGCCCTCGGCGATGCGATATTTGGTCACCGTGCGCCGGCTGATGTCGAGGCCTTCTTTGGCCAAGCGGTCGGCAATCTCTTGGTCGGAGTACGGGTCGCGCTTGTCTTCGCTCGTGATCAGCTTCTCGATACGCAGTTTGACCGCCTTCGAGCTTTCGGCCTCGCTGCCGTCTTGAGTGGCGATGCCGCCGGAAAAGAAATCGGACAGCGGAATCACACCGGCCGGAGTCTGGATGTACTTGTCTTTCACGGCGCGCGACACCGTCGCCACGTGCATGCCGATCTTGTCAGCGATGTCCTGGCGCATCAGCGGGCGCAGGTGTTCGACCCCCTGCTCAAGGAAGGCCTGCTGGTGCTTGATGATTTCGGAGACGATCTTGAGCAGCGTGCGCTTGCGCTGCGCCACGGCGTCGATGATGAAGCGCGCCGCACCGAGCTTTTCTTTCAGATAAGCTTTTTCGCGCGGGTCCGCACCACTGCCTTCGAGCAACTGGTGGTAGGCCTCGCTCACCCGCACTTTCGGCAAGCGGTTGTCGGGAACGCTGACGATCCACTCGTTGGTTTGCTCATCGCGCTCAACCGTGACGTCGGGGATGACGATGGTGTTTTCGCCCGCCGCGTACGGCAATCCCGGCTTCGGATCGAGTTGGCCGATGACTTCCAGGCCTTCCTGGACGCGTTCAACATCGACGCTCATGGCCTGGGCGATCACCGGCAGACGATTGCGCAACAGATCATCGAGATGATCGCGGACCAGACGTTCTTCGAAGGAGTTGTCGCCTTGTTCACGCTTGAGTTGCAACAGCAGGCAGTCGGCCAGATCCCGCGCGCCGATGCCGGCAGGGTCGCAGGCGCGCACGTGCTCCAAGCCTTCTTCAGCGGCTTCGAGCTCGTCCTCCTCGAACAGTTCGACCAGAGGCGTGGTCAGATAACCGCGGGAGTCGAGAGCCCAGCTAATGCGATGGGCGAACTCGCGCACGCGGTCGTCCATTTCGACGAAGCGCAGCTGTTCGACGAGGTGGTCAGCCAGTGTTGGCGCGCGCTTATTTCAGCGCCCAACTCTCCACAGAAACTACC
>CAYQAQ010000031.1:0-14040 GCA_964415495.1 uncultured candidatus Brocadiaceae bacterium
TGGCTGATTGTCGTCGGTGTCGATTTCAGATTGTCGCCAGACAGAAGACGGAATCGCGCCGTAGCTGGGGCAAAAAGTCGGCGGCTCGCACGATGGGGCCGGCGACAAGCTGGGGAAAAAAGGCGATGAAGGTGGCGAAGCGAAGCAGGGAGCGCTCGACCTCTATTTGGCGGCGATACAGGTCGAGCGTATAGCTCATTGCCTGAAAGATATAAAAAGAAATGCCGACGGGCAGAATGATGTCGAGCGTGCCGGTTCCAGCGGAGAAGCCCAAGGCGCCTAAGAGGTCGGAGGCGGAGTCGATGAAGAAATTAAAGTATTTAAAGAAGCCGAGGATACCTAGGCTGGACAGCATACTGGCGAAAATCCAGCGACGACGGGACCGCTGATGGCCGAGGCTTTGTTCTTTGGCAATTTCAAGTCCGAACCAGTAATTCAGGCCGGTGAGCACTGCGATGAGTCCGAGAAAGCGCCAATCCCACCAACCGTAAAACACATAACTGGCCGCCAATGACCATGCATTACGGGATCGTCCACGTAGCCCCCAATAGCCAGGGGAAAATGCAACGAAAAAGGCCCAGAAAATCAGGCTGTTAAATAGCATAGCTAGCGTCCTCCGCTAAGATTGAGAAACGACGATCAAGGCCTCCTAAGTCTAGATATAGTTTGCCGTTTATCGTTTTTTGTTCTCAGTGAAACGCAATCCACAGGAAATTTAATCTATAAGGTGCTGAAGCGAATCTGCGGTTAAAGGTCTAGAGAAAATTCCAGCTTTAGCGCGAATCCATGCGACATCCCGGTTCCACCATGCTAGAGATTGTAGAGAATTTACAATCTCAGCGGGGAAGCGGGGGCGAATGAGTTTTGCTGGAACACCACCAATAATGCTGTATGGTAAAACATCTCTTGTAACTACCGCATGTGCAGCGACAATAGATCCATCCCCGATTGTTACTCCTTGCATCACAAACGCGCCGGCTCCTATCCAGACATCATTACCAATTTCGGTACGCCGATATTCGTCGTAGGTTACGGTATCGACAAATGAAGTTCTAACGGCATTACTTTTAGAATAAAATACAGGACTTGTTGAGATTCTATCTATGGGATGGGAGGCAAATCCAATATGCACTCCCTTTCCTATTGAACAAAATTTGCCTACCTTCGTAAAGTATAGTTCAGCTGAAGGGGCGATATAGGTAAAGTCACCAATTTCAGACCGGAGTAGCCGTGTGAAACGATAAACCACAGCATTCTTGCTTACATGCGACTTAGCGTCGCACCTTGCCAAGATTGAAATACGTGGGAGTAGCCGAATTAGGAATCTAAATTTGAATCGGTTCATTTGTTGAGCCCTCAAAAAACTTTGAAAATATGCGAGCTTGGAAATGTGAATTATAGCGATCAGCGACGACCTTGCGGCAGTCGTTGGCAGTGAGTTTTCCATCACGTAGGAGGTTGCGAACCTCGGTCAAACTTCTAGATAAATCGTTTATAGAGCCGCGCTTAAAGAAAACACCATTGAAGTGAGGAATGATTGCTTCAACTTCAGGCATTTGCCACTCATACGAGTCATGCGTGACCACGGGCACACCATAAGATAGAGCATGAATGCAGTTTAGGCCCGTATTGCCAGGAGAGACTAAAACATCACATCGTTCAAACATATAACCAAGTTGGGCGTCATCATAGACACCGTTGTGAAATTCTATATTCTTAAGTCTCATCTCGCGCGCTAAATGAAGAAGTGAATCCTTCATTGGCCCATCGCCAACTATTGTAAAGTGGTATTCAGATGGATTTAATAGTCCAAGCGCTTTTATTGCCAGATCTACTTGTTTAATGGCTGTGAGTCTCCCCAAGAACATAATCCGTAAAGGAGATTGTTTGGATACAAACGCACCAGCTTGATTGATAATCGGCAATACCCGGCAATATGAATTATAAACAACAACTACAGGCAAGTGTGCTAGGTTTTTTTTGATTAAATTGAAGGATCGTTTACCGTAAACAAATGCACCACCACTTAATCCAAGTTGGGCGAAGCGCAGCCATTGCTTAATACGAGTTTCATTTCCATAAAGGCCATGTCCCCATATGTAAACTGGCTTGCGCACACAATAGCCCAAAAATAGGTAAACCCAGTTGGGGAGAAATTGTATTCCCTCGAGCAAGACTACCGAACGCACATCATTAGATATAATGGACCGCCAGACTCCCATCTGCCACAGGATGAACTCTCCTAAAACCGTCGTCACTTTAAAATTCTTCAAGGGTAGCCATCCGAATGAATATTTACCTATGGTCTTAAGATCTTGAATCGACTTGATTCCATTATGTGGCTTATGAGAGCCAGCTACTTTCATGAGCATCCCAGACCTAGACAAAAGAGCTCCAATGTCTTGGAAGACAGCTGTACGATAGTGAGGCAAATGAGGGTAAACGAATAACACAATCCGCGCCATTGAGATGAAACAATAAAATTATATGATGCTTAGTCGGCCAAGTAAATCACTTAGGGCTTTGATATCAACTAGAATATTTGATCTTCCATGTAGATTTCCAGAATAATTAGAGCACTTCTTCGGGAGCAAAATATGATGAGTTAGCCCGTTCGTAGAAGACAGATTTGAGTAGCAAATATTAAAATAATTACTCGCAAAGAGTTCTATAAAACTCTCACTTTCGGACCGCAACGATGAAGGCATTTGTGGGGCGGATCTTCTGAAGTGAACTAATGGCATGATAGCGAAGGTTCCATCGCAATAGACGGGATAAAAATGCATCTGCGCTGCTACCCGTCTCTGACATATATGGGCTGATTCCGACGAATCGTGTCAACTTACGGAAAAATGGACACATGCATAAGTTACTCCTTTTCAGGGAGAAGCCTGAATTAATAAGGATGTGCTTCAGTAAATCGTATGGAATGCCACGTTCATTTTTTGTAAGACCTGATCTAGGTTTAGACCAGTCGCCCATGGAAACAACGGGTTCTCGAATCAACGCAATGCCGCCAGGCGTCAAGATACGAGCGAACTCGGAAATGACTTTGGTTACGTTTGGTATATGATGGAGAACGCCAAAGCATGTAATTAAATCAATTTCGGCGGAACCTATCGGCACATCGCCGCTTGGAAGCGGGTTCAGGTAGTTTAGCTTTAAGTGTTCAAGTTGTTCGGCTCGCAACTGATGCGAAGGCTCAACTATTGTTATTTTATCCAATTGATTAATGATCGGTTTGAATTCATCGCCGTATGCGCTGCCCAAGCCGAGGGCGTGCTTAAATCTCATTCCTTTAAGAAGTCCGTATCCATGATAATAGTTTAAGCCATGATATGAATATTGATATGTTTTTTGATTAGCCGCGCCTAAGTTTGCGTATCCCTCCGATTCTTCGCTAAACCATTTATTAATAGCAATTGCGTCATAATCATCACCGATTAAGGCGCGTCCACCAAGGTAGTCATCGTGATTCATTTGTATTTGATGTAATTCGAAGATTTTTGATTTAAGAGGTGGGTAACATGATTGGTTCAATGATACCTCCGCTGTCATTGAATTGGCGCAATAAACATGTAACTATTGATTAATATTATGTGCTGAGTTCCAAAACGGTGAGCCATTTTTCCTTGTATTTATCTTTTGTGTAGCAGCTACGATATTTCATCCATGCATGGCCAGCTTTTTCACGACGTATATGCTGGTGAAATATCAGCTCCTCAATTGTATGCGTGAGCATTGACGAGTCGGCGCTATCCAAATAGGTGCATTCGGTTTCGCTAAAGGTGCTTGGTATCTCGCCAATACGGGTGCTGATGAGTGCGCAGCCTTGGGAGGCTGCTTCCAATAAAACAAGCGGTTGAGCCTCTACTTTATAGCTAGTTGGTAAGCAAAAAATATCGGCTGCCTGATAAAGGGCTTTCTTTTCGGCACCCCAAGCCCCTTTTAGCCAACGTATTTTGACAGTCTCGGAGCGGTTGATATCCGCAATAATGGCTTCAATCCAGATCTCAGCTTCTTTAAGGTCTTGGAAACGGGAGGCAAATTGGCTGCCAGTAAGCCTACCGCATAGGGTTGCGCTTATCTTGATGTGCCTATTGGCTGATAACTCCTTAATTGCCTCAAGAAAAACAGGATAGCCTTTGGAATCGATCAAACTACTCAAAAAGAGAATTTCAATCGGGCGCGTTTTGGTGGACGTGAATTTGTGTTCTAATTCCTCTTTGCTAATGGCTGCAAATTCGCAACAATTGGGCATGATTACGATCTGATCTGCAGATAAACCTTGCTGAAGCAGATGTGCCTCTTGCTTTGGGCCAAGCACGGTGACCGTCTTGCAGAGTCGTAAATACTCGAAGAATTGCCCGCCAGGCTGGATGTCTTTCGACCATTCCATGAAATTACTGCCATGTATGGAAGCGATAATTGGGCGATTTAAAAACTTTGTAATCCAAATAGGAAAACTGTCCCTTAACCAAGCTTGTGAAGTTTGACCAATCGTCCAATGGAGAACCGTCCAGCGATGCAGGGTGAATAAAAACCTTACCCACGTAACGAGAAGCTTAGCTGTATATACCAAAAAAGACCAACAATAGCCACCGGTGTTGCGGTCGAGCACGGGCACACCGACCACGGTGGCCTTGAGCTTTTCCGGCCCCAAGCTTTCCACGATTAACTCCGTGGCGCGTCGTTGCCCGGAATCATTGCTCCCGATTGGGTAAAGAAAGCAGACTTGGAATTGCTTGTTTAGCATAAAGAACTAAAGAACGGAAATAGGTTCTTCTTGTGTGGACCAATTGATGGCGCTTTCGAAGCTTTGGGCCATGGCTTCAAAGGAGTAGCGGTCACGCGTCCACTGTGAAATGGTAGTGCGTTTCTCAAGCCATTCTGTGCGGGTGCGATAGGCACTTAGCATAAGCTCGGATAAAGCCTTCGCATTGTCTGAGGGAAAAAAGCCTGCATTGAAACCATCTACGCATGCCTCGATTTCCGGGGAATGAGGTTCGTTTTTCGCGATCAACATGGGGCAGCCAAAAGAAAAGGCCTGTGTTGCGGATAAACCTACGTAACCGGGGGAAAGGGCAGCTATGGCCTTGGAGTATTGGTCGCGTAGTTTTGAAATACTCGATACATGACCTGTGAAAGTAACTCGGTCGCGCAAGGTTGGGCTCTGTGTCGTGTAAGCTTCCAAGTTTGCTCGTTCGGGGCCATCTCCCACGAAAACAAGCCGTGCGTCTAAGGCTAATTGGCTGGCTGCCAACTCAAAGGCTTCTAATGCTAGGTTGGGCTTCTTGGCCGGAACTAATCGTCCGACAATGATGAAATTTGTTACTTCTTCTATCGGGGCGTTACCGGGATAGCAGTCCTCTTTTGACATGCATGCGTTTGGGGCCGCTATGACGAGTTTTCCTCGGAAAATCTGTCGCGCAAAGCAGGATTGGGAGTGAGTATAGCAAATCATGCCGTCATAAAGGGCTGACATTGCTGACAGCGCCAGTATTCGCGACGGCGAACGGCCGCTAATATGATTCCATGCCAAATTTCGCTTGCCTGAAAGCTTTCGTAGCGTTGCGATGAAAATAGTAGATAAGATACGAAAGTTATTATTAGTGATGAGCACCTTGGCATCAAGTAGTTCCTTGGATGCTCCCGCCTGCCAAAGGAGTTTTCGGTTAAACCCAAAGTGATTCTTCAGCTCAGTATATGGTAAGCTGGCGGGCGAAATCGATTTGAGGGTGCCAAAATCGTCTCGGCCTGCATAGAGCGACAGCTCTCGGTGCTTGGAGTAAAGGAGTTGAAGCAATCCGAGCCGATAGTCCGGAATAACGGTTTGCAACAAAGCGACCGATGCAGAGCTAGGCATGGGCTTTACTCCCGATTTTCACTCTCGGACTTTCTGTTCGCTGCTTATATTTCCTAATAGCAACAGCCAAAGCGTAACCGTAACAGAAGAAAAGCGCTCGGTTAATTTCCAATGACAACGAGGTCATTGATTGTAGAAAGGAGAAGATAAGTAGCGTAGCGACCAATAGTTGTTCGCCGCCGATCTTTATGCGATTTACGAGTAGGTGCCAAGTAAAGTAGATTAGTGTCGTGGTAAAAAGGGCAGACAGCGCGAGACCAAGAAGGCCAAAACGCGCTCCCCATTCGATAAACTGATTGTGAGGATAGGGCACATAATGATGTTGGCCTAAAAGAATCCACTCTCCGACACTGTTAATGTAGTCCTGTTGAAACACCTGACGAGCACTTATCGAGCTGTCAATTTCCCCGGTTGTGAGGTAGCGAGTCATTTGCTCCCAGCGTTGCATAAAAACATCGAAACGATCAAATAGAGCGAAGTCTTGCTTGCCAAAAAATAGCCCGACCAAAAGCATTATAAAGGCTACGCTGGTTAGTTGAATCGCGTTGCGGAAGCTGAATTGTTTTTTAAGGATCAATGCGGCGAATAAGGCTACGACAGTGAAGCCCGTGTATATTGTTGCACCGCGAGAACCGGATACGAGGAGGACGACGAAAGCGAGTCCGCAAGTAAGGCCAGCTATGAGGCGGGCGAATAGGTTTCTACTATCCATAAGCACCACCAATATAGCGAAAAATAGCACCGAGGTGGCGTAAGCTAAGCCGACCGGATTCAAATCGGTTTCGCCAAAGCCGCGACCGACTTCATAAAAAGTAATTTGATCAGTAAAGCGAAGAACCGCAACCAAGCTGAGGCTTGAAATACCGCAGAGCATAATGGCTTGCACGGTATTAAAGCCTACCGGACCTATTCGTGGTTTTGCGCCGAGTAAGTAGCCGCAAACGAACAGAGCAAAGGCTACGCCCTGGAAAATAAGGTTTATCGGCTGCATGGTCTGCTGCTCCTGGATCAGCCCAATCAGCAATAGTGCACCAAATATGCCGACACTGCTGAGCAGAAAGATAAAATGTTCCCCAAAGGTGTGCATGCGGCGCTTAAATGCCGCGAGCACAACCACGAGGAAACCGACCACGAGCATGGCGTAGCGTGCTTTGTTGCCTGCAATGAAGAAATAACCGATACTACCGGTCATACAGACAAAGCCAAGGCACATCAGAAAGGTTTCATCTAACAGCGATTGCATCAAAGTGCGCTTGGGTGCTTTAGGCGGCAGGCCTACAGGACGCGTTGGAGCAGTGCTTTGGGTAGAATGAGGGGCGGGCATGCGTTATTTAAATACGATTAATAAAGGATAGGAATAAATGCTGAATTAACTAATGCCTAGGAGGAAACGCTAGGTTTCGCTACGAACGAAGCTACTTACGCTGAATATCAGTAATCAGCGTAGCGTAGGTCTCGGCGGTATATTTTATCCAATGCGATCTGCGAAATTTATCGCATTGTGAGAAATCCCAGACATTCGGGGTAGCTATGATTTTCTCCATGAGTTGAGCTAACGTGACTGGATCTCGGGATGAGGTTAGTAGCCCCGTTACCGTATCGTCTATCAAGTCCCGCGTTCCTCGTCCCATGTAGCCGATGACGGGGAGGTGCCGAGAAAGGGCTTCCATTACGGATACCGGCATGCCTTCCCTTTCCGAAAAGAAAAGGAGATAATCCGAACAATCTAGCCAAGGAAGGGGATCTGCTTGCCAGCCGGCGACGATAATGGACGGGTCGGAGGCGACGCACGCCCATTCGGCTTCGCTTAGGCCGCTGGGGTGGATAGGATCACGCTCGCCAACAATTAGGAGGGTTCCGTTTTGTTTTTTTTGTTTAAAGTTCCAGAATGCTTTTACCGCGATGTCAAAGCCCTTAAACTGCACAAGTCGGCCCATATAGAGTAAGACGGGGCTTTTAGCTGTAGCGCATAGTTTGTATCGAAGTTCTGTTTTTTGAACGGGTGTAAGTAGGGGGGTATCGATATAGCGATCCTCACAGCCGAAACCGTAGCCTTGTTGGCGGTGGATGGTCCTATGCGCAAGTAGGCTTCCTAAGTTTTGTCTGTCGTCGTCGCTAAGAACCTCTATACGTGTAAAGGCGCGGGCTGAGCGCGGTTCGACCTGGCTTAAAATTTTTCCCATGAGTCCGCCTCTCAGTGGATAGCCCAGCCCCTGAAAGGTGGCCCAAGTTGCTATGCCTAGACGATGGACTCCAGCCAGAGCACAGCAAAGGATGGCGGCAGAAAAGTGCGCATGCACGAGATCCGGTCGTTTCCGGTTCCAATGGCGTTTAAGACTGGCCGCCGCTTTGAGTGAACCGGAGACTGATGCGCCGCGTGGAATAGGAGTATGCACAATCACCACTCCTGTTTCGTTCGCGGATTCACCCCCGGTATCGGTATAAACCGACACCTCCCAACCTTGTTCGAGAGCTCGGTTTGCGAGACCGGAAAGAAATATCCGATAACTGACCACTTGAGGTATGACCAAAGCCAGTCTCATGCCGGTGTGCTTATTGTCTTCTTGGCGAGGGTTTTGGCGATAAAATGGGATAGCAAGTAGTAAAGTCCAGCTGGTTTGTCGGAGGTATGCAATAGTGTGGACCACTTTTGGTTGCCCAAAACGCAGTCGTAATAGCAAATCCGAGTTTCATGAAATGCTATGGTTCTGGAATCGAAATACAACCGATGCTTATCTAGTAATTGAACAAGCCCCGTATACTTTTTATTGGCATTGGTCGAAATACGATCAGTTCCTGTGTCATCGTAAGTCACCAATGTGTCAGTGCTATATTGAATTGGGGAGTTTCTGGCTAATCTCAAGTAAAGATCCCAGTCTTGCATGGATACAAAGCGCGGGTCAAAGCCACCTGCAGCGATAAATGTATCGCGCCGCATTACAACAGATGAGCAGCCACCGAGCACGTTGCGTCGTGAAATCATTTTTCTGTCGATTTGCCCTGTTTTCTTTTTATATATATTCCAAATCGTTGTGCCTGATTTGCGCCGTGCGGAAAATGCCCAAACGTCAGCATCGGGTGTATCCAGAATTGCCTTGGTAATTATGTCTATTGCATTTGGCAAAGCCGCATCATCGTCGTCCAAGAACCACACGTAATCTCCGCTATTGGCCATTGCGGCCCCTGAATTGCGTGCGGCCGTAGCTCCTTTTCCGGCCGATTCAATGATAGTGGTCGATACGCGGGCTCTAACCATCTCCACGATTGCATCAGGTTTTCCGCCATCAATCACTATTATGATTTGCGATATTCCAATCGTAGAGAGCATGGACCTGAGCGCAACCTTACCTGTGCGTCCAGGCCCAATTGGAATTACCACAACGATTGTCGGAGGCATATTCACGATCTCGTTCTTAAAAGATGCTTTCCTCAATCACCGAGTGGTATGATTTCAATAAAAGCGCTGTAGAGCGTTCGGCGTAATGATGGACACTGATATAATCAGATAATACCGTGCTGGGTTTGCGTGCACGAGCTAATACTAAGCCGCTTGCGATTGATTCGACCGAAGCAGGATTCACCGTGATAGCATGTCCGCCATGGTATTCTTTGGGCCCACCACGTTCGGTGATAACGATCTCGCAGCCTCGCGCTGCCGCGTCAAGAGCCACCAAGCCAACCCCCTCTTCTAGGCTCGGTAGGGCGAAAACTTTTCTCGTGCGATATAGGTTGTCGAGTTCTTCTTCAGAAACGAAGCCATGGAAAACGACATCTCGTAGCAATTCGGGCTCAAACTGTCCGACCCATTCTTTAAACTGCGAGCCTTTGTTCCCCACCAAATCCAAGCCGATACCTGCTTTATAGCAGGCTCGTATTAAGCGGGCTACGTTTTTTCTATCTTGGGTGAAGGAACTAACGTGAAGACATCGTTCAAGCCGTGATTTTGCGACTGTTTTAAAGTTTACAGTCGGTATGTGCACGCCTAGGGGCACGAGATCAACCTTCCGTGCGGGAACGCCGAGGCCCTTGATAACGAGAGTCTTCTCATGCGCAGAACGCACGAGCACTTTATCGGACGACCTAAGTTCGTCGGCCGTGATTGAATTTAGTGTGCCCAAGCGCAAGGGGGGGAATTTTAACGACGCAGCCATCCGATATATTAGCCATGATCTAGTGCTATCAATGATCGGTGAATGAACCACTCGCGCACCTGTTTTTCGCGCGCACATCGTCAAGTTCTTTAGCCAATTTCCTGAACCGAAATAATGAACAATATCGAATGAGGAGAATTTTGCGCCGCTCCAAAGGTCTACGAGTTGAATATCATGCGATGAACCGAGAAGTGATGCCTGCCAAGCAAGTGCTTGAGCACGGATACCATTGGAGGCCCCTGACATAAGAACCCCGGGGTAAATAACATATCCTATTTTCATGAAATTTTAAACAGTGGTATTTCGACCCGCTCACAAGCAGCCCCTAGGTGTTCTGAGAATGGTGATAGGTTATCCATAAATCATCAAACTATGGACGGACATTGACTCAGTCGCCGCATATACTCTGGCAGCACACAAAAAGGAGCGACATCTAGTAATTTCTTCTGGATTAGCTTAAGGTCAGAATGTATAATAGAGAAAGCGTCAGCCGTTTGGAATGATTCCTCAATGATTTCAAGCATCCTTTCATTATTTGTCGGAAATTGATGTGGCACATACTCCTTTATTCCAACGGAGCTGAAATAATCGAAAAACTTAACATCGCTTCCATGCCATTGTATTTCATGATATTCATACCACAATGCGGGCACCCTATATGCATGGGCAACAATAAGCCCGTGCAGCGACATTGAGATAATCCGATCGCATGAGGTTATTGCATCTATCACGGACTCGATATCATCAAGGAGATTGATAACTCGAATCATGGGGTCCGATATGGAGGACGCTAGGGCTTCATATTGGGTATGGTGGGGGATGATGCCCACTTTTCCGGTTCGCTCCCCTTTGGGAGAATACACCAAGGGCAGTAGCAATGCAGGATCTCCGATTACATCAGGGCATTCATAGCCCAGTGTTTGTAGACGGCGTTGTGTGTATGCTCCCCTGACGGCAAGAAATCGGCCATTTTCGACGCGTTCATTATAGAATAGTATCCCGCTTCCCCATACTGTTCGCGATCCTCTTGGCCATCCGATGATACTGCCGACGGTCGTAATGTAGTTTGCCGGTCGGATGAACGTCCGGAAGAGTGACTGCACGTCATGCATCTCGAATTGGTGGCGCATGAGGTAGATTATGAAAGTTGCTACAAGATATATTCCAGTTCGGGGAATCGGAACGTATTCAATTGGGCGACCACTTAATCGCGAGACGATATACGGTCCTAATTCATCTCCGAAATTGCCGTAACGGACATGTCGCTTTTTATACCAGAACATTCGAATCGCTTTGTTTGTCGAGTTTTCGATCATAAAATATTTTATAGCGGGGCGTTTGTCCGTTTTCTGTAAATTCCTCCAAATGAAACCAACAATGTGGCTAGCACCACTCCGAAACGTGCCAGATAAGAGTCTCCAATTGCGGAGCACCATGCCTTAAAGCAAAAATAAAGCAGGATTGGCATCAGGCCTAATAGTAACGTCGAGGGTCTGATTCTATATTGGCTAATCGCCCATCCGATGTAAAACACCACGAATAGATGCACGATAATGTGGACAAGAAACGCGTTGCCGATTCCGCTTAATCCGAGATCATATCCCCAAAGGAGGACTAGCAGTATGTGTAATATATTTGCTTCGGATTGCCCGAAATACATCCAGAACGACGCTGCTTTTGCTCGCTGTATCATTCCGACCGGAAACATTATAACCATGCAGTATACTCCAAGCGAGAAGACTTGCAAGAGCTCCGCGCCTTGGGCGAACGCGTCTGAGAACAGAAGCACCATCAATTCACGAGGGAAGACGAGAGCGATCATCAACGCAGGGCCGGCAAGCAGGCAGCCTACCTCGATTTGCTCATTGACAAGTTTTTTCACTCGAATGTTATCGGTCGATACACCGACTAATCGAGGATAGAAGTCGGCGCTCATTGCACTAATAACAAATCCACCTACCATTGCGGACAAGGAATATGCGGCGTAAAAAATTCCTGCAGACTCCTCACCCATATTTCGAATAATAAATGAGCGAATGAAAACTAAAGTTCCTGATGCAAGGACAGCACCATACATAAATGCCCCCCCTAGGCTAAGGATTTTTTTTGCGTTACATAGTGTCACTCGCCACGGTCGGTGACCGGACCTAATGCCTAGGCTTAAGCAAATGGTCTCCACTGATATAAGTTGAATAGCGCAACTCATAACAATGGCTGGGACAATGCCTCTCTCTCCGAGTATGACCAAGATGGTCACGCCGATAGCTGCTCCCACAACGGCACCCAGCATTTGAGATACCACTAGGCGGCGGATTTCGCTTAGGCCCTGGAGGCGTGCCGTTCCACTTCCGACCATAACAGTCAAGGCCACGCCAACTCCGAGCAGGCATATCGATCTTTGGTTATTGTCGTCACCAAACGTTAAAACGGCAAGCTGCTTGGCGAACAAGCAGGTCCCAACGAGCCCGAGAATACCTAACCCAAGCGAGAGGCGTCGTATGTCTATCGCAATCTCCGCGACGCCTGATGAATCGTTTTTTGAGTTCCGTGATGCGATTTCTCGCACCGCGCTTTGACTCGAACCGCATTGAGCTACAGTGGACGCTGTAGTTAAAATTGAATTATACAACCCGAAGAGTCCCAGCCCGGCAGGTCCCAAGATTACAGCGATCAGCTTTTGCTTAAATAGGTTCGCGGCGGCTAGCACAACTTGTGCTCCTCCAATAAGTAATGAGGCTCTGAGGATTTGGCGGAACGATTTGCTCAATGGTGCCTCACAGTCCGTAGTGCCTTTGCTTCCTTTTTAACTTCTGCAATTTCTGACGCATTAATGAAGTATTTCGCCTCGGCTAATCGCTGATTCTCAATAGTAACCTCGTTGTCGTAAACGTGCGGGAGTTCGTCGTCCCATACATGGCCAAATGGGTGAATGAATTCGTCACACAATGGCGTTTTTTTGAACAGCACTGGTATCGCTCCAGCGATACAAGCTTCAGCAAATCTATAGGTCCAAAGCGCTTCCTTAGTTCCCTTCCAATTGATTTGATGAGGGCATAGAATGAATCGCGAGCGAACCATATCTAGATAGTAGTTTCTATTGAAACGGCCCTTTAGCCGGTTCAGTCGTCCTACCCGAGACTCAACAATTCTAGTGCCCGGAATATGAAGAAACGGCTCAAGAAGTTGTTTCCGACCTCCAGAGGCGGGCATTGCACCGTTGAAGTAATACAGGTGGATTTTGGGATTCGGGGCGAGTCTTCGGACCTTATCTAGGTAAGAGCGAGGATAAATAAGCCCGAGCTTTATTCCATTTACGAACGAGATCCCTAGGTCATGGTTCACGGTGATGTCACATTTTTTGGCATCTATGCCTTCCTCGCACAATGCTCGTCTCAAGAGGCATTCTTGCAGAATTCGAGGTTTTCCGTAGATAAATTCACTTAGCCATTTTCTGAGTTTCATGAGGGAATTCTTTAGTGAGTGGGATACGCTTTAGGGAATACATGCCCTTGCCACATGTTGCTATCGCTTTTATGGAAATGCGATAAGTCGGGCGAGGCCAATTCGTCGACATACATTTGGCAGCCATCCCGGAGGTCTCTTTTCTGCACGCTTCGTAGTATGAGCATCTGATCGATCCATTGCTGCATTGAACACGGGTGTGGGTGCCGCAGGATACAGGGTATGTAAATGCTCCACCATCTCACGAATACTTGTTAGTTCACCTGTGCCTATATCTATTTCTATCAATGTGGGTTTCGCGTCGACCATTGCCGCGAGCACGGCGGAGGCGGCATCGGTGATGTAGATCCAATCACGCAGGCCCTTACCGCTGCCAAAAACGGGCGCTCGGCCGGCTTGAAATTCGTGGGCGGCGTAGGTGAGCACGTTGCCGGGGTCGTCGCCCGGGCCGTAAACTTGGAAAAAGGTGCCGAAGACGAGTCCACCGGCGTAGTTTTGCGCAAAGAGGCGGGCGAGCTGGGTGGCGGCGTGTTTGGTGGCGATATAGGGATTTTCCAAAAG
>CAYQAQ010000032.1:0-12510 GCA_964415495.1 uncultured candidatus Brocadiaceae bacterium
CCAACGGAATTCGAGATTGGCGACGGTGGCACTCAGGCCGCCGGTGGGCGTACCGGTGGCATCCTTGGGTCCGAGAGCGTCTTTGGTGAAGGAGCGCACCGTCGAATCACCGCCGAGAAAGAGGCGCTCACCGATCGGCAGCGATCCTGAATCGAGGGGGTCGCGGGTGTGCGCTTGGGCATTTACCACCCCGACGACGCGCCGATGCAAGCGTCGATGGTGTGTCCAGCGGATGCGATGATCCACGAAGGGCACTTCCGATCCCAGATCCTTGGTGCTCCAGCCGATGCTGCCGTCGATCAGGGTGCCCGTTTCTGGATGCACCGGCTTGGTGGCGCGGGTGTCACGCTGCACACCAATCGTTATCGTGCTCAAGCGGTAGCGGGCGATTTCTTCACCGATGATCGCGCCTTCGACTTCCTTGTCATCATTGAATGACAGCACGTAGATCGTGCGGTAGCTCCAGCGGGCGGTAGGGTCGATCCTGGTGTAGAACTCATGGCGGAAGGTGGTGCTCAAGGCTGTTTCTGTGCGCACGAAGCTGGGTTCTTCACGCACGTCATGGCGCAGATCCACACCCAGGCTGCGACCATCGCCCAGGTGATGACGTTCCAATACCCCGGTATCGGCACCCCAGCCCTTGAGACTGGCGCGTCCGCGCACGAGAAAGCGCAGACCGCGCCCGAAGACATTGTCATCCACCCATTCGACGCTGCCGCGCAGTTGCTCGTAACTGCCCCAGCCTAACGACATGGCGATGCTGCGGCTAGATGCCTCACTGACGGCAATAGCAAGATCGGTAACGCCTTCATCCGTGGCCGGCTGGGGCGTGATCGTGACCTGATTGAAGAGACCGGTGGTATAGAGGCGACGGATGCCGTCATCGACCGCATGGGCATCAATCGGTTCACCAGGGGTAAGCCCACGCAGTCGATTGCGGATAAACGACGCGCGTGTGCGTTGGTGGCTGCTGACGGTGATTTCACCCAGGCGGATCTGGATACCGGGTTTCACCTGCAGGGTCAATTCTACCGCACCGGTGTCGTCGTCCATCAGTTCGTCACTCGTTACCTGCGGAGCAAGATAGCCCTGGGCGCCGAGGGCACTGCGCAGGCGGGCGCTGATCTCGACGACGAGGACCCGCCGAAACGGTTGGCCGACATGACGCGATTGATTCACGAAGGGGCCGAGTGCCGCCAAGGTTTCTTCACTTCCGGTGACGCTCACGCGGGTGACGGTGAAGCGCAGGCCTTCCTGGATCGGCACGGTGACATAAGCCCGCTGGTCGACGATCTGGATGTCGGGCGGACCGGCCCGGGCCTGCAGAAAACCGGCATTGCGGTAACGTCGTTCGACCAGGCGCAGCGCCGATTCCACATCGCGCTGTACGAAGGGAGTGTCGGTGCCCGTCAACAGGCCACGTTCAAAGAAAAATCCGCGCAGCTCGCTGGCCGGCAAAGCCTCGCGACCAGGAAAATCGACCTGGGTCAAGGTGATCGCAGGTCCGGGTTCGACCATGAAGACAAGATGACGCTGGTCGTCCACGCGGAATTCGACGCCAGCTAAAGGATAGCCGCGATCCAGCAGCATAGCGCGCATGGCGTAAGCGGCGTCATGGGCATCCGCGAGGCGTCCCTCAGGTTTGCGCCAATCCGCCAGCGGTCGCTGCGCCGCTGCCACCAGTTCGCGATCGGCGAGAACGGTGTTGCCTTCAATGCGCACATCGCGCTGTCCGCAGCCCGTCAGGATCACGAGAGCAAGGAGAAGCGTGCCTCTGATGCGTCGTCGCGCTTGAGCGATCATGGCGCGTTGCCGCCCAGGCGCAGGCGTAGGGTGACACCGATATTGTATTCATCGAAGCGATCACGTTGCCCATGCAAAATCCAGCCATGCCGTTGGATGAACGGATTCAGGCGAATTTCTGCGTCGATGGTTTCCCGACCGTCACGGCTGATCTCACGGCCGAATTCCAGGCTCCAACGATCCAGGAGCGTGTCTGACGCGTCCGGATCATCAGGGCCACGGATCGTACGCACCAGCTCCATGCCGACAAACGTTCCGACCCGTGAAAGCATGGCGCGTTGTCCATCGGGGTCGGTCAATTCCGTGCGCGTCGCGCCGGTGGAGAGCAGCATGACGGCGTCTTCGGTGCTGACGCCAGGAGCGCTGGCTTCGATGACGATATCGTCGATGGGGCCGCGCGCCTGTACGGCGATGCGCCATTGCCGCACTTGCGACGTGCCAGTGAGATCAAGCGTTGGTCTGAAGGGATCGCCGTCCGGAAAGGCGAGCTCGGCCCGCTCGATGGTCAGAATCGAAAAGGGCAGCGATACCCGCGCGTCTTGGCTGACGATGAAGCCGTTGGGCTCGGGCGAGCGTCCGGTGCCGCCCAGGTGTAGATCGCCGCGCAGGTCAGCGTTAATCAGGTTGTTCCTCAGGCGCAGCCCAGTGCCGCGACTGGGATCGGTGCGAATGCGCAGGTCAAACACCATATTGGACAGCGGCGGTTCGCGCAGCGAGAAGAGTTCCAAGCGTCCGTCCTCAACGCTGGCTCGTGATGCTCCGGTGCCGATCAGATTGATGGGCCGCGACCACAGGCCATCATTGATGATGATAGTGCCTTCGCTGCGTAAGGCGGTGAGGGGGCCATGCAGGCGCAGATCGGTGGTGGTCGCATGAATGCGCAGATCGCGGTTTTGGATCAGCAGCGCATCGTCTGCGGTGACACGGAGGTCGACGTGCGGTTTCCCCGCGACGAATGTCAGTGCCCCCTTGGCCCCAACCGGCGCATAGCCCATCTCAGCGGTGAGGCTGAACTCGATTCTTTCCGCTGAAATGACCTCGATCTGGCCCGCGGCGGCGGCAATGGTCGGGACATCGGCGTTCAGCTTGAATTCTGCCCCGCTTACGTGCAGGCGACCATTCGGTTGCGGATCATCCACGGTGCCGCCGAGGCGCAGCGACCCGTTCAGGATGCCCTGCAAGCGGACAATCTGGCTGCTGATAGTGGCGAATGACTGCAGGTTGAGCGCATCGACGCGCACACTGCCGGTCAACGGTGCGCGGCTGAGGCCGCCGGTCCAGTCGGCGGTGAGATCACCGCGCAGGACCGTTTCACCGTTGATCTCAGCCGTCAGTTGAGCCCGTCCCTCCTGGGTATCAGCGCGCACATCGAGGTAGAGATCGATAGGCGGTGGCTCCGCCCGCTGGCGGACCAGCGCGAAAGGGTCGGCGAGCGCGACCCGAGCATTGGTGATCGCCAAGAGGGCATGCAGTTCCGGCCTGCCCTCGCCATCGGGGACCACGGAGGCGGTGCACGATAAGGCTCCGGAGGTGAATATGTCGCTGAACCAGCGGTCGAGCGAGGCAATCGTAGTGGTCAGCGTCGCTCCCGAGCCCATGGTGCCGGTGGGCGTGAGGCCGGTGCTGCCGATGCGCACCGGCCACAGGCCGGCAATGCGCACCTCGGCCATATGGGCGGCGGTCAGCCAAGCTTCGTCGATGTGGATACCGTCCGCGTCTTGGCGCAACGCCACGGTCACCTGACCGGGGACACCAGCGACCGTCACCTCTCTCGTGGTCGTGCGCAGGTTCAGGTCGGGGCTGGTGAGTGCGCCATTCATGGTCAGCGCCACGTCAATGCGGCCGCCAAGGTCTTGGCGCAGGCCCAGGCCACGTAACAGACTCAGGTCGAGATCCTCGACGTGAAGAACCATGTCAACCTGGTCCCCGCTGCCGCTGCCACCAAGGGCCACGTCCCCACCCAGGCCGGTGAAGTGCGCCGGTTCAACGGCCCAATGCGGGGTCTTCCAGCGCGCGCGGATGGTCTCGGTGTTGCTCACCACCAGTTCACCGTGGGCCACCGCCAAGCCGGGCACGATCACGGTGATGGTGCCTTCGTCATTCAATTCGGCGCTCCCGTTGAGAGCGACCACGGTATTCTGGATCGTGGCTATAGTATCGACGACGAGACGGCGATTGCGTCCACGCACGTCGACAGTGGCGGTGGGGACGGTGAAACCACCGATGATCAGATCCTGACCACTGCCGGTGAAAGCGAGATCGATGCGGGCGACGTCGTTGCCCACCCCAGAGAGCGTGAGGTCACCGGTCACGGAACCGGCCAGCGTGATAGCAGGGAGGTACGGATTCAGGCGGTCCAGATCGCTGCGCAGGGAACCGGCAAACAACCACTCCTGGTCGTCCGGACCTGACCAGGTGCCAGCGCCGAACACCTCGTGGCCAGGAGCCTGCACGGTAAGGGCATCGATACGTACCCCACAGCCATCCGCCCGAGCATGTACGTCAGCGGCGAGCGCCCCGTCAGGCAACGTGGTGACGACATTCAATCGATGCAATAATGGCCGCAGATCGTGAGCATTGATACGCACCGTTCCCCCACGCGTCCCATCCGCACCGAGGCTGAGATCGCGTCCCTGCACGCGGATGCCATCGCCAGAATCCATGGTGAGCGTGGAAATCTTCAGCTCGCCCTCATGCCAGCTGCCCGCAGCGGAACCCTGCGCGATGCGTAACGCCCGCCACGCGACGTCGTTGACCTCGGTGGTGATCTGCAGGGGGCCGGTGCCGCCCGCCAAGACGGCGGAGACCCGACCGTGCACGGTACTGGGCACGCTCCACCGCAGGGCAGACGGCAGGTGATCGAGCGCGATGTGTTCCAGGGTCACGGACCACGCGCTCGGTTGCACCGACACCTCCAGCTGCCCATCGGCAATCGCGGCAGCGAGCGTAAAACCCTGCGCTTGGTCATCGGCGCGCAGACTGAGCGCGTCGACCACGCCGAGCCCAGCCAATTCCAGCGGTGCCGCCAATGTCAGCTGACCATCGGCACCGACCCGCAAGCTGAGTTCCAGATCGTGCGTGCCAGTGAGCCACGGTACCTCCACCCCCGTCGCAGCGAGCGCTATCCGTTGCCCGCCAGCAATGATGGCGACGCCATGACAGGCAATATCCCCGGCATCTAAGCGCAGTACCCAGCGGCCATCCACGCGGATCTCGGGCAAAGGCTGCGGTACACTGGTCAGAAAGGGCGCCCACGTGTCGCTGGGAGTCGAGTCCGGTCGCTGACGCAAATCAATCTCGACCTCGGCACCGCGTACGGTTACGGTGCGCAGATGCTGAAAGTTACCGGTAATGATGCCGAGACCGTAGCTGACCTCGACCTGATCCAGGTGCAGGGTGCGCAGCGGCGTCGCGGTCAATTCGGTGGCGGCCACTCCTGACACCGCAACCGAACGCCACCACGACCCGCTCATCTGGGCAATGGTCACCTGACCACCCAGGGCCTGACTCAAGCCAGCCGCGACGCGGCGAGCGATCCACGGCTCCAGCCACCACCCACGCCCGAGGCACGCGCCGCCGAGCACGACCACGATCGCGAGGGCGATCCAGCGAAGACGACGACGCGCGGGCATGGCCGCCAGCGTGGGCCAGTTCACGGTGACGGAAGCCCAGGCCACCACATCCTGGGGTAAACGGCGGTCGCCGCGCTGACACGGCGGTCGCCCCAACGCATTGGTTGCCAGCAGAATGCCCGTATGCTCCCCCGTCATGCGTGGCTTCGACCAACCCCAGACCCGACTGTTCTCCTTCGTCCAGGTCGAGGACCGCGTCCCCGCCCAGCATCCCCTGCGCACCGTGCGCACCGCTGCCGCTGAGGTCCTGGACGAACTCCAACCCCGCATCGACGACTGCTACGCCCGCGGCAGCCGCAGCGCCATCGCCGCAGAGCCGATTCTGCGCGCCCAACTGCTGTGGGCCCTCTACGGCATCCCGAGCGAGATGCGCCTGCTCGAAGAACTCGACTACAACCTGCTCTACCGCTGGTTCATCGGCTTAGGTCTGGAAGACCCGGTGTGGGCCCGATCGACGTTTCGCAGCAATAAAGAACGCCTGATCGAAGCCGGCCTCAGCGGCGAATTTCTCGCCCGCACCTTGACCCGTTTGCCCCGACGTTTGGTTTTTCATCCCTTCTTTGCTCCGAACTTGGCGCTGGTGGAAGACTGGGGCGGGCAGATGGATATGGAGTGGTGATCGCATGACCGCCACCAAACAACGTTGGCCGTGGTGGTGGCGGTTGGGGGTGCCAGCATTGATCGGGTTGGTGGTGGTGACGCTGGGTGCCACCTGGTGGTACACCAGTGACGCGGATTTGCGCCGCTTTGAAGCCAAGGCCCACACGGCTGGTATTGATCTGAATTGGGCAGGCTTGCTGGGCACCTCCCAAGCAACGGATGCAGACCGTCAGGCGTGGGACGATTTCGAACGGAGGATATCGACACTGTCGCCTTGGAATGACTCAGGTGCGACGCCACCGCGCACATTGCCCGGGTGGGGCGAAACTCCGCCAGTAGCCATGGTTGACCATGTCCAGGCGCACAAGGCGGCTCTCGCTGCCGCCATCGATGCGTTACCTCACTATCGTCCGGTATTGAATGCTGCCCCAACCCTTTCATCTCCGATGCCGTGGATTACCTCGTTGCGGAAAGCGGCACGGCTTCAACGCGAGGTGGTACTCATCAGTGATCCGGTCGAAGTTGCGGCGGCTTGTGATCGGCTGCTACGGATCCTGGAATGGAGTCCCGATCAACCGAGTCTCATCGTGCTTCTGGTCGATATTTCGGTGGGTGCCCTCATTTTACCTGCAGTGGCGCAAGGTCGTGAGGCACTGACGGTCGAGCAGCGGAATGACCTTTCGGTACGGTTTGACGCTATCGCCGAGCGCTTTCTCACTGGGTTTGAGCGGGGGATGCATGGCGAGATGATCCACTTCCATCACTTGATGCGTGATCCACAGGCCGTCGCTTTCTTGAAAGCGTCCAGTGATATGAATATTGTTCATGCGGCTTTTGCACTGCGTACCGGACGCAGACATCTGCTGGAGACGTATCTCGCAACAATCGTCAGCTTACGTCGTCATTCCAGTTCCGGCTCAGTGGAGCACGCCACGCTGCACCACCAGACACAACAGATTGAACGGTCGTCGCGTTGGAATCCGCGAAATACCCTGGTTCGAATGTTGTTTCCAGCGATGAGCATGATGCATGGCAAAGTCCAGCAAGCCCGCTCGCAGTGGACTTTGGCTGCTCGTCTGTTGCGGGGTGAGCTGCCCGGGATTGATCCGGTTACCGGCGAGCCCTATCGGGAATATTCTCGTGATGGAGCATCGGTAGGCTGGTACAGCCCCGGATTTGACGGGGATCAAGGCGGCGATCGGCGCAAGGACTGGTGTGTGGAATGGGATTTGCCGTGGGTGGCCCCCGTGCGTCCAATGGAAGCCAGTGTTGAAGGGGCACCCGGTTTTCCGCCTGATGTACCGCCCAGCCTACCACCAGCCAGTTTGCCTAGGCCATTCTGATCCCTCGTCCCTCGCCCCTCACCCCTCACCGCTCTCTCAAAACACATCCTCATCCGTCCCCGGCTGCCCTTGCAGGCGATCTGTGCGCGACATCTGCGCCTCGGCTTCTTCCGGGTCATGCGTGAGTTCGGCGGCGGCCTCGAAGCGCATGGTGGCGGGGAAGAAGTGCATCGGGCACGAACCGATGGGGCCGAAGCGGTTTTTGGCGATGACGATCTTCATGTCGCGGCGCTCCGAGCCTTCGCCCTGATCGACGCGATGAATGAAGATGACCGCGTCAGCGTCTTGTTCGATGGTGCCTGAACCACGCAAGTCCGACAGGCGCGGTTCGCGCGGAGTGCCGCCGGTGCCTTTTTCGCTGTCGCGCGACATCTGCGACAGCGCGACCACCGGAACGCGTAGCTCGCGCGCGAGGATTTTGAGTACGCGTGAAATTTCCGAGACCTTCTCGTACTCGTTCATATCTGGCCGCGAACCGCTGAGCAACTGCAGATAGTCGATCACCACCAGCTTGAGGCCGCCTTGCGATTCGAGCATGCGGCGTTTGACGATCGAGCGCAGGGTGTTGACGGTCAGGTCGCTGACGTCCATCAGATCCAGCGCCCACGCCTTCATGTTCTGGCTGGCGTTGAACAGGATTTCCTGCTGCTCGGGTTCGAGCATGCCGGTTTCGATGGCGCGGAAATCGAGGCGCGCCTCGGCTGACAGTAACTTTTTGACCAAGTCGAGCCGATCGACTTCAAGCGAGAAAAACAGCACGCCCTGCGGATGGCCGCCGCCGGCGATGTTCGACACCACGCTGAGTGCAAACGAGGTCTTACCGGCACCCGGACGGGCCGCGAGAATGTACAGGCCGCCCGGGCGTAAGGCGACCAAGCGTTTATCCAATTCGGGAATGCCGGTCTTGACGCCTTCTTCGGGATTGGCGCGGGTTTGCTCGATGCGGTCCAGCGTGTCGTCGACGGTTTGTGCAATGCCGTAGACCAGCGATACCGTGGTCAGGCGGCCCAGTTCGAGCATGGTCTGACTGCCGTCTTCGATCAGGCGATCAAAGGCATCCGGCGTGCGATAGGCCTTGTCGGTCAGCGTACTCAGGCGGCCGATGAAACGGCGTTTGTGATAATAATCGCGCAGCAGGCTGAGATTGCGCTCTAAGCCTGCCGCTGGGGCGAAACCTTGCGCCAGTTCACCGAGGGCAACGTGACCACCGATGGCGGCCAGGGCACTGTCCTCATAGCCAGCGGCTTCGCGCTCCGCTTCGCGGCGCACCAAGCCGCGCAGGGCGGCGGGCGACAGTCGGTCGAGCTCTTCGCGATCGAGCAGCACTTCCCAGTGTTTTATTTTTTCAATTGCGAGTTGGAAATCATAGCGCGACAGCAATTCCGATACCGCCAGGGCATCGACGCGATGGCCCTGACTGTCGAGTTCCAGACACGCGAGATAGACGATGCGATGGTCGCGATGGAAGAAAGGAAGCGGATGCGGCAGGGCCTCACTCGCTTGATGCATGGCGGTGGCATGCCGACCGTCGAGCAACACGGTCAGGATCGAGCGTTCCACTTCCGCGTTGTGCGGGAGTTCACGCCCGATGGGGCTGACGTCATCAGTGGCGGGGCGAGAGCGCGGCGGCATGGCGGATGATCAGGCGTGGGGCGTCGTCGGCGTCGACGAGTTGTCGTCAGGCTTTTCCACAGACGTGGACCCGGGCTGGCGGGCGCAGGTGACCACCGCCTGCACCAGCGCCTCCAGGGGTTGGTCCGCTGCGATCACCGCGGTGGCGCACGCTCGGTAGAGCGGATCGCGTTGCGCGACCAGGGTCGCCACTTCGTCCGCCACCGGCGCGCCGGTCAGGCTGGGCCGGGCCCCGCCGTCACGAGCCAATCGGCTGCGCAGCACTTCGACGGGGGTGTCGAGGTAGATCACGGGGCCACCCCAGGCGGATAAAGCGGTGCGATTGTCCGCGTGCACCACCACCCCACCGCCGCTGGCAAGGACGCGTGGACCGGGTTCTGCGAGGGCACTGCGCAAGACGTCCGTTTCCCGCGCGCGAAACGCAGCTTCGCCATGACTGGCGAAAAAGGCTCGGATCGTCACGCCAAAACGCTGTTCCCAGGCGGCGTCGAGATCGATGAACGGCCAGCCAAGCACCACAGCGGCGCGGCGTCCGATGGTGGTCTTGCCGCAGCCGCGATAGCCAATGAGAACCAGTCCGCGCATGCGCTGTGGTCTGGAGTACTTTCGCACGCGAGCAAGCAGGGAAACACCGTGCGGGCGGTGGGGCCCCTCGGCCTCTTGCTCCCGCCGCCTGCTCAGCCACCCTGGACCGTTCATGGCGTCATTGCTCCAGCCCGGTAGCCGTATTGCCGGCTACGAAATTCTCGAACAGGTCGGCAAAGGCGGCATGGGCGAAGTCTATCGCGCGCGCCAGGTCAGCATGGACCGCATTGTCGCGCTCAAGATCCTGTCGCCGAAGCTGGTGGCCAAGGATCCCGCCTTCACGGAACGCTTCATTGCTGAAGCACGGGCGGCCGGACGCTTGAACCATCCCCACATCATCGGCGTGCATGATGTCGGC
This sequence comes from uncultured candidatus Brocadiaceae bacterium, assembly GCA_964415495.1. Taxonomy (GTDB): domain Bacteria; phylum Planctomycetota; class UBA11346; order UBA11346; family UBA11346; genus CAYQAQ01. The sequence goes on from CAYQAQ010000032.1 coordinate 9,954, forward strand.
AGTACGGTCCTGGCCGGAAGCGATGGGATTGAACGCCCGATCCATTATTTTTCGATGGAGTTCGTCCGGGGCGAGACGCTCAAGGACGTGGTTGAACGACGTGGCGTTCTGGCGCCGAGCAACGTCGCCCCGATTGCGCTCGCCATGGCTGAAGCTTTGGTCTACGCCGAAGTGCAGGGCGTGGTGCATCGCGACATCAAGCCTGAGAACATCATGGTCGGCGAGGGCGGCTTGGTGAAGCTGGCCGACTTGGGTCTGGCCGAGCAGGTCAGCGACGAAGTGGCCGACGATCCTGACCCGAAGGCGCGCAAGGTCATGGGCACGCCGATGTACATGTCGCCCGAGCAGGCGCGCGGACTGACCGTCGGCCATGCCAGCGATCAATACAGCTTGGGTGCGACGTTATTCCACCTGCTGACGGGCCGCTCGCCGTATACCGGCAAAGACGGCAAGGCGATGATGCGGGCGCATGTGCTGGAACCAGTACCCGACCCCCTGGATGTGGTCAGCGACCTTCCCGAAGGGTGGCGTCAGCTGTGCCTGCGTTTGCTGGCGAAAGACCCTGGTCAACGATTTACGAGCGCGGTCGACCTGCGTGCGGCCATCGTCGCGGCGATTGCCGGTGAAGGCGGCCACAGTCGACGGACGTGGGCACCGCGCGGCGGAACCACAGCCGTGGGCGGTACGCGTCGGCCGGCCCGCTCATCGGTCTTTCCGTTGGTGGTCGCGGTTCTCGTCATTGCCGCGGCGGTCGGTGGGTGGTGGGTGTTTGGCCGTGGTCTGGGAAGCAGCTCAGGCGCGCCCCTGGTGGGCGACGCAGACTCTGTGGTCGATGACAGCCTAGTGGCGGCGCGCAATCTGGTGGCTGGACTCGGCGATGATCCGGCGGTGGCGATTGCGGCCATCGATCAGGCCTTGGCCGATGGCACGCTATCGACCGCCGCCCGCGAGGTGCTCAGTGCCGAGCGGGTGCGACGCGATGAGGCCCAACACGCGGCACGCGCCGAACACGCGGCACGCGCCGCCGCGCTGGCCGCCCACGCCCAAACCCTGGATGCCATCGCGGCGCTGATCGCGGCGGGCAATCTGAGCACCGCGCAGGAACAACTGGTTGCAACCGCGCCCGAGCCATTGGCGGAACGCCACGCCCAGCTGGTCACCGCGCATGCACAAGCCGTGGCAGCTGCGGCGGAAAAGATCGTGGCGGCGATCCCGCAGGCGGACGCCGATCGGCTGAAAGTGCTGCAGGCCGAGGCGGCGACGCTTCCCCTGGATGACGAGACGCGCACGCGCCTTGAGGTCGCGTGGTCGGCTCGCAGTAACGAATTGACTGCCGCCGCGCAGGAAGCTGCCATCCGTGCCCAGGAAGAACTGCGCTGGAATGCGCTGGCAGCAGTGTTGGAAAAGCATCGGTTCACCAGTGATTACGCCGCTACCCGCACGGCGCTGACGTCGGCCGCGGCGGCGTTTCCCACCGACGCCTTGCGCGAACGTGCCGCGGCGCTGATCCACCTCACCGATTTGGCGCAGCAAGCGGAAACCTGGCTACGCGATCATTGCCGCGCTCGCTCACCCGCCGCCGATCTTCGCGTGGGCGGAGTCCTGCGCAAAGTCGCGATCGTGGGTATCGAAGACACGGCGGTGAATGTGCGGCCGACGTCGGCCCCCATTACCCGTTTGGAGCGCATCGCCGTGGCGCTGGATTGGCGCGAAATGATCGGCCATGCGATGGCCGCGTTGCCAGCGGATGTGCGGCGGGAGACCCTGCGCTATCAATTCGGGTTCTGCGTCTTTTGGGCTCCCGATGTGGCCACGGCGATTGCCACAGAATTGGGTGATGACCCCTTGGCCAAGTTGTATCTCGACCTGGATCGTCGCCATCCGCTCCCACGCTTGGGGGTGCCGGTGCTCCGTGCGGGAGATTCTGTGCGCATGGTGTATGAATTCTTGCCGGGCGAACTGCGCTTTCCGCGGGACTTCCGTGGCGATGGCTTGGCTGGCGGTGAATTCGGATTGCGCTGGCGCTCGTCGGTCGCGGTGCCGCGCGGCGATTTCAATGAAAACGTGCTGCCCACGATCGAATGGGGTGCACGCGTCAAGGCACCGTGTACCTTTACGCTGCGTTTGCGCCTGAATCGGGAAACCCAAGTGGCCATGGTCGGCGTTGATGTGGGCGGCAAGCGCGTGCGGACGGCACTCCTTCTCGCTGGTATCGGCGGCAAGATTTACGGTGGCTCCATTTTCACCGATGATAATGGTCAATTTTCCATCGCCGCCCAGAACCCTTTGGACATCGATGTCACCCAGCCGGTGGAATTCCAGCTGACGGTCGATGCTCAGCACCGTCTGACGACCCGGGTGGGCCGGAATACGATGGAGCGCAATCGCGAGCTGCCGGCGGGCCCGGTGGGTCTGGTGCTGCAGTTTTATCAGGCGGCCGCGGGCGGTTCGCTGGAGATGGAGACGATCGAGATCCAAGGGGCTGCGCTGGAGCCTTTGGGTTGGTAGCGCTGACGAGTGGCGGCGGCACCGGATCGTAGCCATGGCCGCCCCAGGG
>CAYQAQ010000032.1:12520-13726 GCA_964415495.1 uncultured candidatus Brocadiaceae bacterium
GCGGCGCGAGGCCAGCCAAGTGCCGCGCAGCACGCCGTGGGTTTCGATGGCCTCTTGCGCGTAGTGCGAACAGGTCGGGATAAAGCGGCAGGTCGGCGGTTTCAGCGGTGAGATATAGCGCTGATAGCCGCGAATAAGCCCGAGTGCGCAGCGGCGGATCATCGCCGGCGTCGCGGTCGTGGCGCGGACGTTGCCGTCAGTGCGCGCTCCAGCAGTTCGGCGACTTCGGCATCGAGAAGAGCATGGCCGTCCACGGGCGGGTCGCGCCGCATCAAGACCACGATGTCGTGATTGCCAGCGCGATGGCGCAGGGTGCGGCGGAACTGTTCGCGAATCCAGCGCTTGAGCTGATGCCGGCGCACGGCGGTATCGGCTACCTTGGTCGACACCATGATGCCCAGGCGCGGTCCGGGATCGACGCCCCGCCGCAGCGCCACCAGGACGACCGCGTGCTTGCCCGCGGCCTTCTGCTGACGGTGCATGATGCGGCCGTAGTCGCGCCCGTGATGAAAGCGCATGCTCGGCGGAAAGGATTCGTCACCCATGACGCTGGCATGGTCGGGCTTTCCCCGGCCATGCCAGCGTACATCTGAGATTCCGCAGTCACCTTGGATTCCGCAGTCACAGGAGACGCAGAGACACAGAGGGAAACAGGAGGCGACGAGGGGATCATGTCGCGCTCTTGTCGGATCTCCGCGTCTCTGCGTCTCCTGTTTTCGAGCGGACTTGTGCGGAAGTGATGCTCAGTTCACCTCAATACGGCGCGGCTTGGCTTCTGTGCGCTTGGGCAGGCTTAGGCGCAGGACGCCGTCTTTGACCACCGCACTGATGCGGTTGACGTCAATGGCATCCGGCAGGGCGAAGCTGCGCACGGCGACCGTGTGGGCGAGCCCTTCGTGCAGGGTCTGGTAGCCGGCGGGGGCGACGGCGCGCGGGGTCGCGCGCAGCGACAGCACGCCGTCGTCGACGCTGAGGACGACATCGTCGCGCGTGCAGCCCGGCACATCGGCGAGGATGGTTAGGCCGTCTTCGTCGTGGTGAATGTCGACCGGCGGATGTACCTCGCGGCGCGGGGTTTCGTGAGAATCGATGACCGGTTCTGGGGAGCGTTTGGCGAGTCCGAACATGGGATGATCCTTTCGGATAGGGTGGTGAATAAGGGGGTCAGGCCGCCGCGACGTCGATGCGGCGTGGCTTGGTCGCTTC
>CAYQAQ010000033.1:0-13468 GCA_964415495.1 uncultured candidatus Brocadiaceae bacterium
GCATGTGGCGGATCGTCGAGACGCGCGCGACAGCGGCCAGGTCGATGCCCGACAGGCATGATGCGCTGTTGGCCGAGGATCTCTACGATGTGCTGGCAGCGCGCGGCTCTGATGATGTGACCGCCCCCCGACGGCATCGACGTGCCAAGGTGGGTCCGTGAGGATCCACAAAGGAGGACGGTCACATCATCAGAGCCTCGTGGCCATGGAAGCCTGCCGCGGGCGCCACTTCTATACAAGATTGCAACACTGCCACTTTTCGCGCTACGATTGCTGGCGGTCCGGTGAGGTTGCCCATGGGGTGTATTTTGCGCTCGGGCAGATCAGGCGGATGACGCGGGCGATCGGACAAGTACCATGGAAGCAACCGGCGCGCCTTGATCACTTGACGTCAATCGCTAAGCGTCAAAATCTGGGCATTGTCAAAGGAATGTGGCGAGAGATGCGGAGCGTCGAGACCAACGAGAATTACTTGACTTTCTTGTTTGGAAAACAAGGCCTCGCCGTTTGGACAATGTGTCTTGGTGTAGGGTTGCATTCTGTCAACTGGCACATGGTTTCGACCACAGCCCCGACCATGGTCAACGATTTAGGTAATGCCCGCCTTATCAGCTGGATCACGTTGATCTATCTTGCGACATCGGTCGTTTTTGGCGCTTACGCCGCGTATGTAAAGCGACAAATTGGTGCGCGGACTGCGATGATCTTCTTTGCGATTATCTTCGGCGTCGGGTCGTTCATCGTATCTGTGGCGCCGACTATGTCGGTCGTTTTGCTAGGGCGCGCTTTTCAGGGTATTGGCGAGGGGCTGATCCTAGCGCTGTCCTACGGTGTTGCGCAGGATGTGTTCTCCAGTAAGGCGACGCCGAAACTCTTTGGCCTCTTTGCTTTCGTCTATGCGTTCTCTGCAGCCCTAGGGCCGGTCTTTGCGGGGTTCGTGACAGAGATATTTTCTTGGCGAGTGGCTTTCGCCGCGAACATCTTTTTTGTACTGATCTATATAGTAATGACCTGGCGCTCCATTCCGAACAAGACTTTCGCAAAGGGCGATGAAGAGATGAGTGTACCGTTCCTGAGGCTAGGTCTCATCGGCGTGGCCATCATGCTTGTTGGATTCACCGACAGCGTGACCTCAGCTCCGACCGCTTTGCTCTTTATCGCCTTGGCAGCCGTTCTCTTTTATGCGAGCCTTCGGATCGATTTTACACAGAGTATTCGTATGTTCCCTGCCCAGATATTTACGCTGACATCGACGGTCGGCGTTGGATTCTGGGTCGTGTTCTTGCTGCCCTTCTCGCTGACGGGCGTCTACGTGTTCATCCCGCTTTACACCCAAACCTATTTCGGGGTGCCGATCATCATTGCGGGCTATTTCTCGACCATCATCGCGTTCTCGTGGTCTTTTGGCGCCATCGTGACCGGAAGTTTCAAATCGAACAGTTGGCAGTCGACATTCATCTTGATAGGAACCGTGGGCCAGTTCATCGGGGCCATTCTGTTTTTCATCGGGTATTTCTTCGACGTCCTTTGGCTGATCCTGTTCGGCCTCTTCATCACGGGAACTTCGCTGGGTACGTGTTGGGCTTTCATCACGCAGAGGATCGTCACGGCAACCAAGGAGGGGGATGAGGATCTTGCCGCGTCGCAAGTGCCGGTGGTGCAGACAATTGCCACGGCTGTGGGCGCGGGCATCGTCGGAACCTTAGCGAGCTTCAACGGTCTGACGGAGGCGATTCCTTCCGCCACCACCCTCAAGGCCGCGCTTCTGCCCGTGTTCACGATCGGGGTGTTGGCAAGTTCGATTGGCGCCCTCTTCGGACTATGGCTCGTGTTCCGCAAAAACTAAGCTGTGTGAGCGCATTAATCGCCGCCGAGCTTGGTGTGGGACATCTTGCAGTCAGGCATCGGCGAAACCGCGATTCATTTGCTTGAATGACGCGCCAACTCGTGTAAGGTGTATGGGCGATTCGCGATACAAGCATAAGCCGTTCATGCGATAGAGCAGCCATAAGACAAAAGTACCGGCAGGAGACCGCCCACCCTTCTCTGGCCTCGGCGTCAGAGCACTCTCGACCTACGGCGACAGTGTCAGGTCGGGTCTCAGATAGCTCAAGAATGTCATGATCGAACCTTCTGAAAACATCTATCAGTCGTTTAGTTTGTTCACGCGAGCGTCGCAGTCCATTGGCATCACAGAGATGTCTGCTGGCGTGAACTGGCAGGCCACGATGCAATGTGTCAAAGACGCGCTTCATTTTGAGATACAGCATGACCTGAGCTATCGGAATTACGGCCGGTCGGTGGGTGGCAAATACATAACTGACATCATTGAGATTTGCGAGCAGAAAGAAGTTGCCAGCACGCGCCGGATCAGTTGCGCCCTGTCGAATGGCGCGACCGATGGCGCGCATTGCCTGTTCGCGTACTTTCTGCACGAGGGGCTTCTGCGGAACAGCGACACGGTCGCGATGATTGGTGTGTCGTTCCCGATCTACAGCTCGCTCATGAACCGGTTCGGCATCCAATATGTGGAGGTTACCCACCAAGGCGTGATTGTGCCGGAGATCGACTATGTCCTAGAGCGCCTAGCCAAAAGCCGACCCCGGGTAATCATCATCTCCCTGCCGCACAATCCCAGCGGTGTGCTGAGATCGACGCGGTACTACGAGGAGGTGTTGAACTGGGCGCGGGCCAACGGCTGCCTGGTTATCGTAGACCGGGTGTGCTTGATGCCTTGGGACGATACCGACGACATCTCAAAACTCGTCTACGACTATATCCTCGACGGTCATTGTTTTGTAATTGACTCGCCGTCGAAATCGCTTAGCCTCGCCGGTCTCCGCCTTGGGTTCCTGCTTATGGAGCAGCGATACATCCGGGGGCTGGAAGCCGAGATACGCGCAAGATGCCTCAACCCTATTGTGTTTGGGACGCCGACACTGGCGCTGTGCCGCATCGGACGGCTTGCCAGCAAGATAGGGGTTGCTGAGACCGAGAGCGTGGTGCGGTTCGCGCGAAGGCATTTCCGCGATGCGGTGCGCCAGTACCCCTCGGATTTTCTCATCCACGAAGTGGGTGTTGACGAATTTATTGCGAACTTCGTTGCCGCCTATGTCGATGAGGTCCACGTGCTGAAGGATCGGATCGTACGCAACTACCAAAGCATCGTGGAGATTTTTGGAACCGAATCACCGCACGACATCGTTCTGGATGCCGGCTTTAACGTGCTTCTGCAACTGCATGAGATGGAGGTCAGTAATGAGATCGCCGACCAAGAAGAGCTCGCGCTGAAGCACGGCGTTTGCATCCTGTCGGAGCGCTGCTTTCAAGACAACTCGAAGAACTCGACGGGTGTCTACTACATACGGCTGTCGCTCTCGGTGCCGGAGCGGAACTTTCATAACTCTCTACTGATCCTAAGAGACTACTACGCGCGCAAGAAGGGACACACGCCGGACGAAACTGTGGGCTTAGAAGGGGTCGTGGGGGCGTGTGGTGGTGACAGATAGGAAGCCCCTTGCACCTCCGCCTCGCCAGCACCGGGGCCGTTCTCGGGCCACGCGCGCGGATCGCATGACTGCGGCGCCAAGCCCGGCCATCTACATGCGGCAAACCCTCAGAAAATCACAACGGCAGAGCGAGAGAGACTTGGGTGCGCCCAGTGTGGCGCCTGTCTGCAGGGTAGCCACCTGATCGATAACAGCGGAGGTGATCAAATGGACATGAAGCAAGAATTAATGGCCGCGCTGGAGGAAAGCCCGATGCGGGTCCCGTCCTTCTTCCTCTACGATGATATCGGCTCCGCTTACTTCGCGAAATTGAGTGACTCTAAGGATTACTACCTCAAGAAGGCCGAGTTCCGCCTGCTAAAACAGGAAGCGGCCTCGATCATCGCGGAATCGCAGCACGCTGCGATTGTGGAGCTTGGGTGCGGCAACGGCGACAAGCTCTACCCGCTTCTAGAAGCGTTGACTGCCGTCAGCCCGCCGCATCACTACATTGGCATCGACATCAACGACGATATCTTACGGAAGTTGCATGAACAGATCAGCGCCGCGTTCCCAAAGCTGGACATTCAAACCATCGCGTCAGACTTTCACGGCGGCTTGGCGCAGGTGAAGCACACCAGTGCCACCTCGACGTTTCTGTTCCTGGGAAGCAACCTGAGCAACCTCACGGACAAGGAAGCCACGGATCTCTTCTCGTCCATCGCCAAGTCACAAATCCAGGATCACTTCATTCTGCTCGGCGTCGATCTTGTGAAGGACGATGACCGGAAGATGGTGAAGGCCTACAAAGACGAACACGGGCTGAACGATCTTTTTGCCCTGCATTGTCTCAAGAACCTCAACGAGTGGATGGACGCGAACTTCGACATCTCGAAGTTCAAATACGAGGTGAGCTTTGATCGAGATTACCTTGTCGTGCGGCCCAACATAGTCAGTACAGAGGATCAGGTTGTCACCATTGGCGCCATCGACAAGGAATTTAGGCTTCAGCCCGGAGACGTCTTCCAGATCGGTCAGATGCGAAAGTTCTACCCCCAACAGGTCGAACACGTGATGCAGCGGTCAGGATACAAGCTTCAGAAGTTGTACTTGGATGAAAGCGATCACTACGGGCTGTTTCTGTTCCGTAACGCCAAGTGATCTGGGCGACATTTCATCGACCCATGTTGCGTGCCGCAGAGCGGCATATGCCCTAGTAGCGCCCAGGCCGCACTTGAGCAACCTTTAGAAGAAAGAGACGGACCATGAAAACGCCGTTATTGGAAAGCATTGCGACAGACTATCGAAGATCCTGCATCCTGTTCGGGGCAATGGAACTTGGCTTGTTTGAGCGTCTTATGGCGGCAGATCAGCCGGTGTCCATCGAGACACTGTCCGACGCGTTCGGGGTCAAGGCACCGCGTCTGTGCGCGCTGATCAATTGCCTGGCTCAGTTCGGCGTTCTACAAACAGACGGGCCCGCGGTGTCGCTCGACGCAGAACTGAAAGCATCAATTGGCGACGAAGAGATCAGGGCGCTTGAGAACTACTGCGACGAGGTCAGCGAATGGCTTAAGCTTGCCAGGATGTTGAAAGCGAAGCAAGAACACAGTCGCGAGGATACGGTCTTCAGTACAGAGTCGATCTTCGCCTATCTCGACATGGTCAAAGCCTCAAACCGGGAGAGAGTAATCAGGACGGCGCCGATCATCTGCGACTACGCAAACGGCATTACGACCCTCCTTGATGTCGGCGGCGGGCATGGCGCCTTCTCGGCCGAGGTACTGCGGCTCAAGCTCGACGCGCAGGCGACGGTCTATGACCTGCCCGTGGCAATCGAGTACGCCAAGCAAAGCATTCCAACCGACCTGCTGGACCGGATCACGCTTGTCCCCGGCGATGCACGGGAGATGGAGATCGAGGGAGAGTTTGATGCTGTTCTGATCAACGACGTGCTTCACAGTTACGGCACCCAAGAGAAAATGAACATCCTGCGCCGCGCCGTGAACGCGATCACGCCAGGCGGGAGCATCTTTGTTGGAAAGTTCTTCATGGACGAGAACGATCCAAAGAACCCATCGAATAACCACATCTTTTCGATGAAGATGATCCTAAATACCCATGATGGATACTTGGAGAGCATCCAGGAGGTGCAGCGCGATCTGGCCGAACTGAACTGTCCGGACATAAAGGTCTATGAGGTTGAGCATCACATGCCAAGCGTCATCGTGGCTGCAAAGCGAGCTGCGGCTTAGCGAATCCTTCTATCCGGCGCGATCTATCCGGCGCGATAAGCTTGTCTATTTCCCGCCCCGCAAATAGGTCGTTGGGCGGGCAATCACGATCTAAGACAGCGTTTCGGCCAAGCGGAAGCCGATGACGTAAATTTCGCGCGGGAAGGCGCCGTGACGACGGCGGGTGCGTGCCAGGTCCCGGAACCGTGTGAAGCTGCCGCCGCGCGCAACCCGATAACCTTCGTCGAAAGCTAGCGCGAGGTCATCGTGGACCTTTGTCCCGCCCGGATAGGCGCCGTAGACATCGGCCACCAACTCTTCAACATTGCCCGCTAAGTCATGGACGCCGAGCGGCGAAACGCCATTGGGAAAACAGCCGACCGGCGTCGTGGTTAAGAGCCCTGATTCAGCTGTATTGGACAAATCGACCAGAAAGGTGTTTCCCCAGGGAAACTCTAAATGATCTGGCCCCGATGCAGCGTATTCCCATTCCGCCTCTGTCGGCAGTCGAAATTTGCGGCCAGTCAGGTCCGCAAGCCATGCTGCGTAGGTTTCGGCACCGGTAGCAGATACCGAGTAGACAGGGTGATTTCCGCGGCTGCTGGGGTATCGCCCGAACCGCCAGCTTGATGGAATTTCACTCGACTTCGTGGCACGCAGAAACTCCATGTATTCTGCGTTTGTCACAGGGTATTTGCCTATCGCAAACCGGTCGAGGTCGACGTGATGCTCCGGGCATTCCTTCTCGATCCATGACCGCTCCAAGAACAGGCCGTCGTTCTCGCTCAGAACGGCGTCGATCTGGTCGCACGCCAGCCCGATCTTTGCCGAGACCGCGGGCAGTTCGATCATGTTGGGCGACTGCAAGTCAAGCCGGATATCGCCGATCTGGTTGAGACGCGTGCCGGCCCCAATGCGCTGCTCAAGCGGTACGGAGGCGTCGTCGAGAACCTTGATCAGCTCCTCTGCCGAAAGGTCTCGGCACGCTTCCGCCAGTTTATCGTGATCGGGCAGGCGCGCATGAACATAGCCAGGACCATAGCCCATCGCTTCGCGGTCGTTGACGACTGCAGGAGGGCCCAAAGGTACGGTTACGCACGCGTCCTGATTGCTGGTGTCGCGGGCATAGGTCTCGCTTGATGATCGCAGTGCCATGTCGGTTCCCTTCGTTGCTCATTCAAGGCGCGAGCGGGGATTTGATATCGCATCAGTCCCCTTCGCATTGGCCTACAAAGACAGCGTGGTCTTCCTAGGATCAGCGGGTTCGGCATAGGTCTCAGTTAAATGTTCCCTCTTGCACGTGTGGAGTGCAGATAGAACCGTCACCGTCGCCCGCAGGACTCCGAACCAGAATTTCAATCCATTCAAGATTGTGTATCTCGCGCAAGTGAGCGCCGTCGAACTCCTCTGTCGAGAGCCACTGCGTCATGCAGTTTGTCGGTACTCCTTGAGTTGACTCGGTACCCTGTATAGTATATTATAATAGACATAAGACAACCTATGATAGTTGTCCAGGTTGGTGGTCGGGGACGCAAGCTCGATAGCGGCTGGTGACATGTGGGATTATCAGATGGCGATCGGAAGTGCATCGATACGTGCAAGAGTTCCGATCCAACTATCTGGAAACGTGAAGCCAGCGACCTTTTTCACGTTCAAGGACTTGTGCGAGCCCGACGAGCATTTCGCGATAGGTCTTGGCCCTGACGCGCGTATCCCTTTAGTGCGTTTACATTCAGAATGCATGACCGGAGACGTGTTTGGCAGCGAACGCTGCGACTGCAGACCTCAACTCAACGAGGCCCTAAGGAGGATTGCGAAACACGGTGGCTATTTGCTCTACCTGCGTCAGGAAGGGCGAGGGATCGGGCTTTATAACAAGCTCGACACCTACCTTTTGCAGATCGAAGGAATGGACACGTATGATGCCAATCTGCGGCTCGGATACGACGCCGATTTGCGAAACTATAAGGCGGCCGCCGAGATGCTGCTCGCCTTGGGGTGCCCGCGCATCCGACTGCTCTCGAACAACCCCGATAAGCGCATGCAACTCGAGAAGCACGGCATCGCCGTCGTTGAGGCGCTACCGACCGGCACGTTCGTGACGGGGCACAACCAAAGTTACCTACAGGCGAAATCCGCCAAGACGCATCACACACTTGATGTAGCCGCCATACGTAAGAATGTAAAATAGGAGGGATTGAGGATGAAACACGCTGGTCCGATCAGCGGAATTGCCTGCCATTCCAATGGCTTCATCGCCACCGCAGGCTACGACAACCAGGTCATCCTGTGGGACGCTAAAACGCATCTCGCTGTTTTGCGCGGATTCCATGATCACTTGGCGAACCAGTGCTCGTTCAGTGCGGACGGGCGGTATCTTGTCAGCTCAGGCAGCGACTACACCGCGCGTATCTGGTCAGTGCCGGACATGCGGCTTGTGGGCGTCTGCATCGGACACACCGACGACATCGAGATGAGCGTATTCAATCCCCGTAGCGATGTGATCGCCACCTGTTCGCGGGACCACGACATCCGGACGTTCAAGATCGACGGAACGCCTATGGCGCGACTACAAGGGCATACGGCGGATGTCATCTCTGTCGCTTGGGTCGGGGACGGCAATACCTTGGTGTCGAGCAGTGACGATGGCACGATCCGACACTGGGATGGCACGACAGGGGCTCTTCTAGAGACCCAAGACCTCGGCGGCATCGAGACCGACACTATCGTCATCACAGAAATGGGCATCGTGTTTGCGGGGAACGACGCCGGAGATATTCTGACGATCAAAGGCAGCGAGGTCACAAAGACCTCGGCTCATGAGGCCGGGATCAAGCGTCTCGCCTACAGCGCGACGGAAAGACTTTTGGTCAGCCTCAGCTACGACCGCTCGCTAATGGTGTGGCAGGTCGGCGCCTATGATGATCTCAAGCTGCGACTGAAGGCGGACCTGCCGCCGATTATCTGGCCGAGATCGGTTGCGTTTCAGAGCGAGAACAGGTTGGTGTTCGGAACCTTTGGGTCAACCTATGCGAGCTTCGACCTGGACAGCCAGTCGTGGAACATCGACGGCATTGAGCCCTATGTCTCCTTCAACGCGGTGACAGACCACAACGGCGATATCTACGCCATCGGCGATTCGGGTCGGCTCTTTTGCAATGGCAAGCCGATCTCTGAGGTCGGTAGCCTCTGCAACTTCCTGCAGCCCGTAGGCGACCTTATTCTCACCGGTGGACAAATTGGAGCGATCTTCGAAGCGAGATCTGGCACGCTGGTATATCAGCACAAATCCCCGCTCAACACCGCAGCCACATTCACCAAGAACGGCACGCAGCATGTGATCGTTGGCGCCTATACCGGCGAGGGAATCATCCTGCGTCTGACGCCGCGGGGCACGGTGGAATATGCCGATGTGATCCAGCTCGACGAAAACGCGATTAAGGGGATTGCATGTTCTGGCGTTTACATCTTCTCGGTTTGCGCGACGGGGGCGGCTGCGATCCACCGGATTTCCGACTATGGCCTCCAACACGCGCTGAAAAACGCGCATGATCGAATCGCAAATGGTTGTGTCGTCTTGCCGAACGGACAGTTTGCCAGCGTGAGCCGCGATTTGAAGCTGCGTATCTGGGATGGCGCCGCAGCAAGCGCCTATGACACGCCCCTCACGAACTCGATCAAATGTGTGTCGGCGACCACCGACGGCAAGTTCATCGCCGTTGGCAGCTATGCTGGTCAGATTGCGATCTTCGACACCAGCGCCCGCGCCTGGCTGAAGGAGGTCCGGCCTACCGCGGCGGGCATTTCGAACATTGCACCAGCGGCAGCCCCGGGTCGGTTCTTAGCTAGCTCGTACGATGGCTGCATCCACGAGTTGACGGCTGTCTAGCCACGCTCGCGTTGTTCTTGGCGGCGTGATGAACGCCAAGGCCATTTTCTTTTGCTAGAGGTCGCCGATGCGCAAAGGGTATTCACTCTTCGGCAGTATACCGGAGTTGATCGGCGAAGATCCGGTGCACGACGTGCTGTCGCGCCGAGATGAGTATTGGATGGCGCAAGCCCTTCTGGAGGGGATGCGGAGCTGCGGGTTGAGCGAGCCCAACCCAGCGGTCGGCTGCATATTGGTGAACAAGTACGGTGTCGCTGTAAGCCGCGGCAGCACCGAAGTTTGCGGCCAGCGCCACGCTGAGCGCGTGGCGATAGAAGCTCTGTCGTCTGAGGATCCCGTGCATGGGTTGACGCTCTACTGCACGCTGGAGCCGTGTTCGCACACTGGGCGGCAGCCGCCATGTGTCGATCTGATCATCGGCACAGGGATCAAACGATGCGTTATCGGCGTGGGAGATCCCGATCTTCGCGTGAACGGGAGCGGTTTCTCTATTCTAAAAGCTGCCGGGGTCGAGATCGAAACCGGCGTCCTGCGATCAGAAGTTGCGGCTTGGCACCTGCCGTTTCTGATGCGCCATTTCATGGACCGCCCGTTGATTGTGGCCAAGTGGGCACAGACGCTCGATGGGCAGTTGGCGTTCGACAGCGGAACGCCGCGCTGGGTGTCCTGCGAGGAGTCGCGCATATGCGCGCATTGGCTACGCCAGCGATACGATGCAATATTGGTGGGTGCCGGAACAATCATTATCGACAAGCCGACCCTTACGGTGCGGAACTCCCCGCTTCCGATCCACAGGCAGCCGGTGCGGGTCCTCTTCGATCCGTCTGGTCGAGTCTTTCAAGTACCCGATACCGATTGGCAAGCGCTACGCGCCACACTCTTCAGTTTTGACGCGCCTGTCGTCGTCTTTCGCAAGCCACTGCAAACCACTTTGGCCGTGGATCGATGGACTGAGCTAGAAGCGCTCGGCCACATCCATCTGCGCACCATTCTGCCGGGTACAGACGCGATTGAGCAAATGATCGCCAGCCTCTCGGAACCGAGTTTTGCTGCTGATCTCGGGCGGCCGATCAACAGTTTATTGGTCGAAGGCGGCCCCAAGCTGTTGTCTTTGTTGCTGCAGCGCAATTTGGTCGACATCGCACATGTCTTCCAGTCCGGCGCGATCGGCGGCGGTCAGCAAGCACGCCTGATGAGCCCGCCTGAACGCCTGGGCGCCCTAAGCGCCATGGACGTTGTGAACGCGGCGCAGATTAAGACAGACGTGCTGATAGAGCTTGCCAGCGAGCCGGTGAAAGACGTGCTCCAGTCGGCGAATATCAGTACGAAGGCTGCAAAGCCTGAATTGAGACATCTACCGGAACCTTGAGGGGACTTCATTAATGTCTGACTTTCTAATCATCAGTCACTCCGCCAGCGATCCGTCGCACAGCCGCACCGCCGCGCCCGTCGTCTTGCGGTTTCTGCAAGACTCCAGACGGACGGCTGAAATCGTCGACATTCGGGACTTGCCCCCAGCTTGGATAAACGCAAACGGGCTTGAAGGGATGCCGCCGGAATATGCAGAGTTGAACAAAAAGATCGAGCGCGCCTACGGCATCATCTTTTTGGGGCCGGTCTACTGCTATTCCGCTAGTAGCATCATGAAGTTCACATCCGAGATCTTCAACAAAGCCTTGACGCAGAAGCCTGTGGCCTTTGTCGTTGCAGCGGGAACGCTCCGAAGCCACCTCGCGCTTGGGGATTTGGCGATGAGCATGGTGTTTGAGCAAGAGACGTTCTGCTTCCCGCGGCACGTGATGCTGACCTATGATGACTTTGACGACAACTTCAATCTCTCTGTCGAGATCACAAAGCGTCTTCAGGATTTGACCACGGACTTCGTATTGTTTACCGAGGCGATCAACTACTTCAAATACAATGAGGATCAGTTGCGCAAGGACATCTCGGCGACGGATACCTTCTGGGTCGAGAAAGAGCATTCCAACAAAGCTACGCCCGTCATCAATGACGCCTATCTTAACCATCTCAACATCCTAGCGCTCGACGTCGACAAGTCGCTTCAGTTCTATAAGGATGTTTTCGGCGTGAAGTACCTCAGGAACCTTGGCCCGCGGAAGGTTGTCACCGACTTTAACGGGTTCGAGTTCTACATTGAAGAGGCCAAGGACGTCGCGGCGAACGACAAGCTGCATTTCGGTGTGCGAACCAGCAGAGAAGGGGTGCTGGCCTTCTCCAAGCACATCGAAAAGCTGAACATCCCCTTCGAGAGGGGCAACAACCCGCTGCCCTTTCCGAATGCCGCGCCCGATGACGAACGGCTCTCTGTCTACCTCAAGGACCCGGCAGGGCTCCTGATTGAGATCTACTCGCCGGAGCGCGATCAATTGATCTTTGAGAACAGCCAAGCCGCTCAACACGTCGGCCAGAAAGTCTGAGAGGTCACATGCGATGACCAAGATTGACGTGTTTGGCGGGCCGTCGGTTGCCGTTAATGATGACGTGTTGCCGATGCTCGAAGACCGGCTCGTCTTATGGCTAGCAGGGCGTGTCGGCGTGCTCATCGACAACAGGTTCATCGATCTCGCCGCTTGGCGCGGCGGCTTGGGGGCGAAGACCGGTGATGACCCGACCGACTATCGCACATCGAACATCTTTGTTCCGACCGTAACGCTTAACGAGGCGGGCGAATCGCCCGTTCTGGCTTGGAATGACCAGCCTATGCAGGAGCGCCCACTGACACCGCTCCCCCAAGACTCTTTGGCCGTCGACACAGGAAACTCGCTTGCGTTGCAAGAGGGCGGCATCAAGTACGTCGACTATGAAAGAAGCCGGACGATGCCGAACATCGCTGTGGACAGTATCGCCAATGAAGGAACCCTTCTGACGCTGTCGCATTGGCCGAACAATGATACCCCCAAGGCGTTGAGGACGGATCTGTCGGCGAAAAGCGTCTTCGCCTATTTTGACGGGCGCAATTTGGTCGACAGCGACTGGGTTGTGACGACTGAGCATTTCGATCTCGATGGGCTGGTCTCAGCCTATACGTTCATGAATTTCGACCGCGCGTCCGCTAACCGAGCGTTGATGATCGAGATTGCATCCTACGGTGACTTCAGGAAAACGCACGACGAGAACGCGGTCAAGATCGCGATGGCGCTTGAGGCCATCAACAACCCCGAGAAAGGATTGCTCGATCCTGCGGTTTACCAACAAGCCAGCAAGCGCCGCTGTCACGAGAAGTTCAAGCGCGGGCTGCTGCTGCTTGATGAGATCCTAGCCGCGCCGTCGGTCGACGCGTTTCGCGCCCTCTGGCATGACGACTTCGAACGGTATCGAAGGACACAGCAGATGTTCCAAGACGGCAAGGTCACCTTAGCCGAGGACCACGCTAAGGACCTCGCCTTTTTCGAAATTGAACGGTCGATGTGGGACGCTAGGCAAATTGAGGATGACCGCATCGAGACGTATCTCGGGTTCAGCACCCCGTCATTCCACAACCGCACAGACTGTAAGAATGTGCTGCTCTATTGCAATGGACATTTCGAGCTTCACCAGCGCTATGAAGGCTGGGTCGACCGCGCCGGCGCCGTTGATGTGCATCGGCAGGATCTTGCGGCCTTGGGTGACTTGCTCAATCGGATCGAGGCGACAGATCAAGGGCTCTGGCACTACCATGGCGTAGTCGAGATCATGCCATGCCTTTACTCAACTGGCACGTCCAGCATCGCAAAGGATAGGCTCTACCGGATCGTCGCGACCTATCTGACCGAGTGTCCGCCGGGATGGGTGCCTGCCTAGGTGTTTGATCCCACGGTTTGATGGTGCGATCCTTTCGCAGGAATGGAAGGAAGCAC
>CAYQAQ010000034.1:0-2275 GCA_964415495.1 uncultured candidatus Brocadiaceae bacterium
TGCTGAGCGCCGGAGCTCAGGCCGTCGACGTGCGCATGGAGGCGGTCGATGCCAATGGCCTGTTGCCCGTGCAGGCCGCCGGGCGGTCGTTCAGCGCGGCCGTTCATCTGCGCCGGTTCTTGCAAGCCAAGCTGCCGTTGTACCTGCGCCAGTTTCCGCACGCCGATCCCTTGTCGGCCCTGCGTGGCCAGCCGGCGGCGACGGTGGATGCGGCTACCGTCAAACGTTGGCCAGCCACCACCGCCGCGCAGCTGACCGACAGCGCTCCGTTCTTGGCCAAACTCGCTATCGATCATCGCGTGCCGGTAGTCGCTACGCGCGGCGGAGCCGTCGCCGCGCTGGAGCGCTGGCGCACCTTTCAGGCGCTATCTTTGGCAGCTTACGGCGAAGGACGCAACCACCCCGACGACGACCACGCTTCCGGTCTCTCGCCCTATCTGCATTTCGGTCACATCGGCGTGCATCAGATCGTCCATGAGCTCTTGGATCAGGCGGGATGGTCTCCCGAGCGCCTCAGCACGCGCGTTAACGGCGCCAAGGACGGCTGGTGGGGCTTGGATGCATCGAGCGAAGGTTTCCTCGACGAATTAATCACCTGGCGCGAACTGGGATTCACCTTCTGTCACTACACGCCCGATTACGATCGCTACGAAAGTCTGCCTGCCTGGGCACGTGCTTCGCTTGAATTGCACGCGGAAGACCTCCGCGAGCACCGCTATGACCTCGACACCTTGGCCGCCGCTGGTACTCACGATCCGGTGTGGAACGCCGCCCAACGCCAACTCGTGCGCGAAGGCCGCATGCACAATTACCTGCGCATGCTGTGGGGAAAAAAGGTTCTCGAGTGGACCACGCATCCGCGCCAAGCCCTCGAATTCCTGATCGAGCTCAACAACCGCTACGCCCTCGACGGCCGCGACCCCAACAGCTATTCCGGCATCTTCTGGTGCCTCGGCCGCTTCGACCGCGCCTGGGGCCCCGAGCGCCCGATCTTCGGCGCAATCCGCTATATGACGTCAGAAAACACCGTGCGCAAATTGCGGATGAAGGAATATTTGGCGCGGTATGGGGAATAGGCCTGTTGCCTCAGGCTCACTCTGATGTGGTTACCGCAATCGCTCGTAACAAGCTCGCGGAGTCAGTATCGGAATCCCAGCATACTCTTTCAAGACCAGCAGGTCCTTGTCTCCACTGACTAGCAGGTCCGCATGACCGGCAACCGCTGTGCCAAGCACTGCCAAGTCATCGGGATCGCGGCAGGCGTCGGCAGGCACTTTCGCTGGCTTGACGATCTCGGCATGCTCACGGAGAAAGGCAATGATCTCGTCGGCTTGCGTCGTCGGAATTTTAAACTTGGTCGTCAGGTAACGCCGGGTTTCGGTCAGCAGATGTTGCGAGAGAATCAGGTGTTGGGATTCCAAGCAAACGGAGACCAGTGCCTCGCACAAACCTCGGGTGCCGAATCCTGCGAGCAGAACGTTGGCGTCGAGGACGATCCTCACGTCAGAGCCTTGAACACATCCTCATCCGTTAGGAAGCCCTGGGCTTCGGCAAAGGGAAGGGTCTTGCCCCGCAGCGCCTGGAATCGCTCCACAGCCAGGTAACGCTGGAGCGACGCCCGCACGATATCGCCTGCCGACTGACCCCGCTGCTTACTGAACCGGGCCAATTCGCGCTTTAAGCTTTCGGGGACGCGGATGGTGATGGTACTCATGTACGACAATGTAACACATGAAGACCGGACGGCAAGTCTCCTCCCGACGGTCTCATTTCGTCAAAGACGAGTAGGTACCCCGAGGGCGAGTCTCTTCACGCAAACGCCTCCATCCCCACACACGTACACACCGGATTCCGATCGCCAAACGCGTTGTCGATGCGGTTCACCGCCGGCCAGAATTTATGTTCGCGCAGCCAGGGTGCGGGGAAGGCCGCGAGTTCGCGGCCGTAGGGCCGGTCCCACGTATCGGCGCAAATGTCGGCCATGGTGTGCGGCGCGCGCTTGAGCGGATTGTTGGTCTTGTCGAATGCCCCTTCGGCGATGGCGGTGATCTCAGCGCGGATGGCGATCATCGCGTCGCAGAAGCGATCAAGTTCGCCCAGCGATTCGCTTTCCGTCGGTTCGATCATCATGGTGCCGGGGACCGGGAAGCTGACCGTGGGCGCGTGGTAGCCGTAGTCCATCAGGCGCTTGGCGACGTCTTCGACGTCGACGCCGCTGTCAGTCTTGAGCGGACGCAGATCGATGATGCACTCGTGCGCGACGCGGCCCTGCTTG
>CAYQAQ010000034.1:2285-3726 GCA_964415495.1 uncultured candidatus Brocadiaceae bacterium
GGTCGCGTGGGTGAGACCTTGGTCGCCCATCATGCGGATATACATCCATGGAATGGTCAGGATCAGTGCCGAGCCCCACGGGGCGGCGGAGACGGCACCAAGAATGCGGTCGCCGCGCAGGTCGACGACGCTGTGCTTGGGCAGGAAGGGCACGAGGTGACGCGCGACGCAGATCGGGCCCATGCCCGGGCCGCCGCCGCCGTGCGGGATGCAGAAAGTCTTGTGCAGGTTCAGGTGGCAAACATCGGCACCTATCAGACCAGGTGCGGTGAGGCCGACCTGGGCGTTCATGTTGGCGCCGTCCATGTAGACCTGACCGCCGTGCTCGTGCACGATGGCGCAGATGTCGCCGATGGCTTCTTCGAACACGCCGTGTGTCGACGGATACGTCACCATCAAGCACGCCAGCTTATCGGCGAGCTGGGTCGCTTTTGCCCGCAGGTCTGCGACATCGATATTGCCGTCGCTATCGCAGGCGACCGCGATGACGCGCAGGCCAGACATCGAGGCTGTCGCAGGATTGGTGCCGTGCGCAGAAGTTGGGATCAGACAGACGTCGCGATGGCTTTGGCCGCGGGCGTGGTGCCAGGCCTTGATGACCAGCAAACCAGCGAATTCACCCTGCGAGCCTGCGTTCGGTTGTAGCGAACAGCCGGCGAAGCCGGTGATCGAGCTCAGCCAGTCTTCGAGCTGGCGGAACAGAATCTGATAGCCTTCCGCCTGTTCGAGCGGGCAGAAGGGATGTAGGTGGGCAAAGCCGTCCCAGGTCACCGGCAACATCTCGGCGCTGGCGTTCAGTTTCATCGTACACGAACCGAGCGGAATCATCGAAGTGGTCAGCGACAGATCACGCGCCTCTAAGCGACGCAGATAGCGCAGCATGTCGGTTTCGCTGTGATAGCGAAGGAAGACCGGATGGTCGAGATAACGCGACGAGCGCGCCAGCGGTTCGGGCAGGACTGGAGCACCGCCCAGCGCGGAGAGATTGAGGTGATGTGCTTCACCGCCGTTGAAAACGGTCAGCAGCGCATCGACATCGGCTAATGTCGTGGTCTCATCGAGGGCGACGCCCACCGTGTGCGCGTCGATGGTGCGCAGATTGATGCCGCGTTCTTCGGCGGCCCGACGAATCGCCGGCAACTGATTCGGCACATCGATGCGCAGCGTGTCGAAGAACACCGTTGGACCGTACGTGAAGCCCAAGCGGCCGATCCCAGCGGCGAGCACCGCGGTCAACGCGCGTACGCGCTCAGCGATGGCACGCAGCCCATCGGGCCCGTGATAGACGGCGTAAAACGCGGCCATATTCGCAAGCAGCGCCTGCGCCGTGCAGATATTCGAGGTCGCCTTGTCGCGGCGGATGTGTTGTTCGCGCGTCTGCAACGCCAAGCGCAGCGCTGGGCGACCACGCTGATCTTTGGAAACCCCAACGATGCGACCG
>CAYQAQ010000034.1:3736-13454 GCA_964415495.1 uncultured candidatus Brocadiaceae bacterium
GGCGGCGTGCGGACCGCCGTAGCCCAGCGGCACGCCGAAGCGCTGCGAGGAACCGATGGCAATATCCGCGCCCCATTCGCCGGGCGGCGTCAGCAGGCATAGTGCGAGCAGATCGGTGGCGACTGCAACCTTGGCCCCGACCTCATGCGCTTTGCGTACGAAATCGGCGTAGTCGCGCACGGCGCCATCGGTGGCCGGATATTGCAGCAAGGCACCAAACAGGCTGCTGGGGAAAGTCAGTTCGCGGTGATCACCGACGATGACCTCGATGTCGAGTGGCTCGGCGCGCGTGCGCACCACTTCGATGGTCTGCGGATGGCAGTCGCGAGCGACGAAGAACACATTCTTGGACTCATCGCTGATCGTGCGCTTGATCAATGTCATTGCTTCGGCTGCGGCGGTGGCCTCGTCGAGCAGAGATGCATTGGCGACCGGCAAGCCGGTGAGGTCGGTGACCAGGGTCTGGAAGGTCAGCAGCCCTTCGAGACGACCTTGGGCGATCTCGGCCTGATAGGGCGTGTACTGCGTGTACCAGCCGGGATTTTCCAGCACGTTGCGGCGGATCACCGCCGGGACGATGCAGTCGCTGTAGCCCATGCCGAGATAGGATTTAAAGCGACGGTTGCGCGCGGCGATGCCCGCCAATTCGCTTAAGGCGTCCGCTTCGCCCAGCGCTGCGGGCAAATGCATGGTGTCGGCGCGGCGGATCGTGCGCGGCACGGTTTGCTCGATCAGCGCATCCAAGGTCGGCGCGCCCACGGTAGTGAGCATGCGCGCAATCTGCTCGGCATCTGGGCCGAGATGACGATCGACGAAGCGATCGGGATGTTGGAAGTTGCTGATGGTATGGACGGAAACAGTAGCGGCAGGCGTGCTCATGGCGCAATCCTCGCCCGGAGGGGGTGGAACGGTCGCCGCGCCGGGCGCGTGGTGACCATCAACCCCGTGTGGTGCCTGAGAGCTTTCCTCCGTCGGCGCCGGCGCGGTTCGCGCGTCGGACTCTCCAGGGTGCCGTCGTGAATGTGGTCCTTTGGCCTGAGAGCGTTACTCCTTCGGCATCCCGAGCCCGCGCTGACCCTGTTGTTCAAGGACTGCGCAGCGGGACTTCTCCCCCATCCGTCAACCGGCAGCAGACTGTCAAAGACGGGTGCATACTTGCTGGCCCGGCCGGCCGGTCCAGTGGCGAGGCGCGCGACCGTGGGCAGGATGCGGGCATGAAGGTCCTGCGTCCTGCGTCCTGCGTCCTGCGTCCGGTGTGCTGGGCTGTTCTTCAGCTGCGGAGTGGCCGGGATGCGTGAGGTGGTTCTCGCAGATGTCGCGGCGACGGAAGCCTTGGGGCGGCAATTGGCGAGTCGCCTGCAGGCCGGAGACCTGTTGCTCTTGAGCGGGCCTTTAGGGGCGGGCAAGACCACCTTAGTGCGTGCACTGGTCGCGGAACTCGGCGGTGATCCCGCCCAAGTCAGCAGCCCCACCTTTACGCTGATGAACGTGTACGACGGCGACCTGATGATCTATCACGTCGATGCCTATCGCCTGGAGCGCCCGGGTCAGTTGGATGGGCTAGGCTTCTTCGAATTGGCGCAAGACGGCCTCGGGATCATTGAGTGGCCTGAGCGCGTAGCGGCTGCGGTGCCGGCTACCGGCGTGATTCAGGTGACCTTAAGCCATGGCGATAGCGGTCGGATGGCCGTCGTCGACGAAACTGGCCACTGAGCCTGAGTACCCGGTAATCCCGAGGCACACTCCGTTCACCAGCCCGTTCACATCCAGGACCACCCTTGGCAGGGCCGCCCGCGCGGCGACCATGCCCGACTACGGATAGGCGCGTGAACGACACTGGACCTGCATCCCCGACCCTCGCCGAGCCCGTTAGCGGCCAGGTGCTGATTATCCCACCCGATGCGGAGGGCCGTGACCCGCTGGTTCATGACTATGTCCAGCGCTTTCGCACCGTGTGCGCCTATCACACGATTTCGTGGCCGTGGGTTGGTCTGGGGGCGATCGCCGCGTTGCTTGGTGCTTTCAGTGCCGTGCACCTCGGAGGCGTTCCCCGTTTGCCGCCGGTGACCGAATCGCCGTTCGTCCTCTGGCTGCACGCTCGTCTGGGGAATGCCCAGGCGGCGCTCATCGGCATGCTGATCGCCACCGCGGTCACGGCCGTCATCGGTGCCATCGTCCATCGCCGCACCGCCAGCACCGCACAAGAGGTGTGGTTCGCCGGCATGCTGATCGCCACGCTCTACCTGTTCGCCTACGATCCGCTGATTGCGCTCAGCGTGGTGTCGGGTTTGGTCTGTCTGATCTATTTCGTCGCCATTGTGTTTCGCGTCGCGGCGTTGCTGCTCGGCGGGCGTCTCGGCCTGCGCCATGCGGCACCGCCCGAGCCCGAAGGGGGCTGGCCGGTCTACACCGTGCTCGTGCCACTTTATAAAGAGAAGAATATCGCCGGCAGCATCCTGACCAATCTCGCCAAGCTCGATTATCCGCGCGACAAACTCGACGTGAAATTTCTCCTCGAAGCCGATGATCCGGAGACGCTCGCCGCGTTGCAGGCCGCCGGCATCCCCG
Organism: uncultured candidatus Brocadiaceae bacterium; assembly: GCA_964415495.1. Classification (GTDB taxonomy): domain Bacteria; phylum Planctomycetota; class UBA11346; order UBA11346; family UBA11346; genus CAYQAQ01. The sequence continues at coordinate 6,305 of CAYQAQ010000034.1, forward strand.
AATGGGCCGAGGCGGTCGTGGTGCCGCCCGGTCAGCCCAAGACCAAGCCGCGCGCGTGCAATCACGGTTTGCAGCGCGCGCGCGGTGAGCTGCTGGTGATCTTCGATGCCGAAGACCGTCCGGAATCCGATCAGCTCAAACAAGCGGTGTGGGCGTTCTCCACCGTCGATGCGCGCACGGTGTGTCTGCAAGCACATCTCGCCTATCACAATCACCGCCAGAACCTGCTCACGCGTTGGTTCGCGCTCGAATACAACGTCTGGTTTCGCCGCTACCTCGGCGGCCTTGAGCGCCTGCGCGTGCCGATCCCGCTCGGTGGCACCAGCAATCACTTCCGCACGGCCGTGCTGCGCGACCTCGGCGGCTGGGATCCTTTCAACGTGACCGAGGACTGCGACCTCGGCGTGCGCTTACATCGCGCCGGGCATCGCACCCGCATCCTCAACAGCGTCACCTGGGAAGAGGCCAACTCCCGCATCGGCAATTGGCTGCGCCAGCGCAGTCGCTGGATCAAAGGCTATCTCGTCACCCATCTCGTATGGTGTCGCCGGCCACTCGGTCTGGTCGGCGCGATCGGCCCGTGGGGCGCGTTCGGCTTTTTGTTCTCAGTGTTTTGCGTCTCAGCCTTAGCCGCGTTCAATCTGATTTTGTGGGCGATCATGGGGCTCTACGGCGTGTTGATCTCCATCGATCTCGCGCGCGGTCATGAGCTGTGGACCCTGCTCACTACCCGCCCTGAGGTTGCCGCCCCGGATCGCATGAGCTGGCCCATGTTGTTCCTGGGCCGCGGCGAAGCCCCGTTCTGGTCGCAGCTCAGCCTGATCTTCTTCGTCGCATCGATCTGCCTGATCTTGGGGAATCTCGCCTTCATCGTCATCAATGCCCTCTGTGGCCGTCGTCCGGGTCAACGTGGCCTGTGGATCGCGGCTTTGCTCAGCCCGCTCTATTGGGTGCTGATTAGTTTGGCAGCGTGGAAGGCCGTGTGGCAGCTGATTGTGAAGCCGCACTATTGGGAAAAGACGGTGCATGGGTTGGATCACTGATGGGTAGTGTATCCCCACAAGGGCAATGAATCCTGACGATCGTGAAACCGCTATAGCGGGATATCGAACCGATTCGACGAGCGACGAGAGACGATCAGCGAGAGACGCGCGACGATAATCGATAGGCGCGAGCGATTCACCTCTGGCATATTTCACGCCAACTTTCTCGTTAGCGCTGGGCGACTCTCGTCCCTCGTCTCTCGCACCTCGACGAATCGCTCCGCATCCCCGTACGGACGCTGGGGTGATGCGACTCATCCGTTGAAGAACCTTTGGTGAGGCTCCTTGTTCTGCCCACCGTACCCGACGTGCTCGCTGTCAAGGCTACCCTTTTAACAGCGGATGCACCATGGCCAAGCCGGCCGCCAACTTGGCGGTATTGGTGGCGATGACGGAGAAATCCGCCGGCGAGGCCCAGCTCTCGTTTTCGGGCGCCGGTTTGCCGAACGCGTGCGACAGCACCACGCAGCGGTTACCCTTGTGCGAATCGCCGTAGTTACCACATATAAAAGGGCGAATTTAGTTTAAAATGACCTATTTCTTATTGGGTTTATTCAGACCTAATTTCTAACATCTTGAGACACCGCTAAGACGTGATTCCAGCAGGATTTGGAAAGATGTTGCATAAAGTAGGGGAAGGTTGCAATGTTCTGCAACTCGGACCTACTTGTGTTCCCACTGCCCACCTACCGTTTGTCGCCGAAGAATCAGGTGACCCTGCCCCGGGACGCGCGTTCCCTGGCTCAGGTCAGCGAAGGGGGCGTAGTCTGCGGAGTTCCCGGGCGTTCACTGCAGCGCGAACCGGGCCAGCTCTTCCCGCTGATCACGCTGATGACGATCGATGAGGTCACCAATCGCGAAACTGCGATGCGCGCGGCTTTCGCAGATGACCAGGTACGCCAGTTCCAGCTAATCAATCAATTCAATGCCGGCCTCAAGCACATGGCCGTCGATGGCCAGCGTCGCATCGTGCTGCCGCCGCACTTCGTCGAGTACCTCGGCGTCGACCGCGACCTCATGTTCATCTGCACCAACACCACGGTGCATGTGTGGAATCCCGAACACTACCTCGCCTGGCGCGGCGAGGGCGACGACGAAGTCCAGAACATCCTCGACCGCTTCATGGTCTGAAAACCTCCGGAGGCCCTATGACCAATCCCGATTTGCACCGTCTTGTCCAAGCTCTCGACACCGCCACCGAATGGGCAGCCGACCATGGCGAACAGCCATGGCGCGCCGACCTCGACGTGGCGGAGTTGCGCCTGCAGTGCCTGCGCAAGCGCCTTGGCGATGCCGTGCGCGCCAGTCCCTACCTTGCCTTCCTCGGCCGCATCGGTGCCGGAAACCGTGGTGAGCAGCGTCATGCGGTTGCTGCCGGTGCCTGATCCGGAGATCCGTGAACGTCACCGCCCCGTCCTGCTTGGCGAGGTGGTGGATGCTCTGTCGCCTGTCGCCGGCAAGCGCATGTTGGATTGCACGCTCGGTCTGGGTGGCCACAGCGAGGCCTTGCTCGAAGCGGGTGCCGCCGTGGTCGGCGTCGATCGCGATCCGCATGCACGCGCCCTGGCGGGTGAGCGCTTAGCGCGTTTCGGCGAGCGGCTGACCATTCTCGGCGGTACGTTTGCCGAAGCCGTGGCCGACGCCGCCGCGCGCGGTGAACGCTACGACGGCGTGCTGGCAGACCTGGGCGTATCCAGCGTGCAGCTCGATGACGGCGAACGCGGCTTCGGGATCGCCTCGACCGCTGACGCCGACATGCGCATGGGCGATGGCTGCCCGCTCAGCGCCTTGGAATTGATCGACGAGACCGCCGAGGGCGATCTCGCGAACATTATTTACAAGTACGGCGAAGAGCGCCTCAGCCGTCGCATCGCCAAAGCGATCAAGCGCGCGCGCGCCGATGGTCAGTGTCGCACGGCTGCGGATTTGGCGCAGGTGGTGCGCTCGGCCGTGCCGGGGCGCCATCAGCGGCATCCGGCGCTGCGCACCTTCCAGGCCTTGCGCATCGCGGTGAACGATGAACTCGGCCAGTTGGATCAGCTGCTCGCCGGGCTGGCAGCGGTGGTCGCTCCGAACGGCGTCGCAGCCGTGATCAGCTTTCACAGTCTCGAAGATCGCGCGGTCAAACTCGCCTTCCGTGCCCAGGCCGATCAGAGCCTGTGGTCGGCGACGTCGCGGCGGGTGATCACCGCCACCGACGCTGAACTGGCCACCAATCCGCGTTCGCACTCTGCCAAGCTGCGCTGGGCGCGGCGCAGCGAGCACCGCGATCCTGTTCCATCCACCATATTGCCGTACCGGATCTCATGAAACCCATCCATATCCATGCTGCCATCGCTGCCTGCTGGATCACCGTCGCCTTGATGTTGGCGGTGACGACGGCATTGATTGGCAATCACGAAACGGTCCTGGCCAAGCAACGGGGCGCGGACCTCAAGCGCCGCACCGAGCTGAATTATCAGCACGATCGCCTGCGCGCGGCCGTAGACTGGCAGACCAGTCCGCCGGTGCTGCGCGAGACCATGCGTCGCGTCGGCCTGGAACTCACTGCCAGCACGGCATTCGTCCGGCGTTGATGCGATCATGATGGAAGCCTCCGTACCAACTGATGCTCAGCCCTGGCGCATGGCCATTGCGGCGGCAGTCTTCGCGGCCTTGTTCGCGTGGATCGTGGTGCGGCTCCATCACCTACAGGTCGAGACCGGTGCCAGCTTGGCTCAACTCGGCGAACGTCAGCGCCTGCGCACGATGACGCTGACCGCGCCACGCGGCAGCATTTATGACGCCAGTGGCGTGCCCTTGGCGGTCAGCGATGGCCGCTGGGCCGTCTTCGCCGATCCCAGCTACATGGATGACAAGCTGCGGGCGACGGTCGAACTGCATCGCATCCTGAATATGTCGCGCGAGGAATTGCGCACCCATTTCGAATCGCGTTTCAATGGCCGCCGCATTGCGCGCGGTGTCGACGACCGTCAAGCCGAAGCCATTCGCAAGCTGCGTTTGGCAGGGGTCAATCTGCGGCGTGAATACCTGCGCATCACGCCGGAATCCGGCCTGGCACCTCACGTTCTGGGCTTCGTGCTCAACGACGGCACCGGCGGCGCGGGAGTCGAACAAACCTTCAATCAGCAATTGACCGGGGTTCCTGGGCAAGAGACCTACGCCGTCGACGCGGTCGGCAATCCGGTGCTGATCGAACGTGAATCGACATCACCTCGCTCGGGCGGCAATTTGCAGCTGACTTTGGAAGTCGGCATTCAGCGCACTCTCGAAGCCGCCTTGCAGGCCGCCGTCGACAAGCATGCGCCCAAGGGCGCATCAGGCATCGTCATCCGACCCGCCACCGGCGAGATCGTCGCCATGGCCAGTTGGCCGACTTTTAACCCACAAGATCTCAGCCAACTCCAAACCGAACATTTGCGCAATAACGCGATCTCGTTCGTTTATGAACCAGGTTCGACCATGAAGCCGTTGGTTGCTGGCGCGGCGGTCGCCGACGGTTTGGCAAACTGGCAAGAGCGCATCTTCTGCGAAAACGGCCGCTGGACCTATCGTCACGGCCGGTCGGCGCGCACGATCAGCGATCACAGCCTCAAGAGGGGTGGGCATCAATACCTCACCATCGTCGAAGGTATCGCCAAGTCTGATAATATCCTGATGGCTAAACTCGGTCTGCGCATGGGGCCGGATGCCTTGCGGGGCTGGATTGAGCGATTCCGTTTTGGCGTTCGTCTCGGTATTCATCTGCCCGGCGAAGACGCTGGCCTCGTGCAGCCGCCACAACGGTGGAACATGTTGGGCGCTTGCATGTCGGTGCCCATCGGCCACGAAATTGCGGTGACGCCCTTGCAGATGGCGATGGCGCACGCCGCGGTTGCCAATGGTGGCGTATGGATGCCGCCGCGTCTGGTCCGTCGGGTATGGACCACCGATGTCGATGGCCGCGAACGCGATGGCGTCTTGCCTAGTTTGCCCGAACCGCGCCGCATGTTTACGCCCATCGATGCTGCCCATATCCAAGAAGCGATGACGCACACCATGACGATGGGAACCGGGCGACAGTTGGCGCTCACGGGTTACACCAGCGCGGGTAAGACCGGTACCACGGAAAAGCTGATCGATGGGCGCTACAGCAAGGATCGCCACATCGGTTCTTTTGTGGGTTGGGCTCCGGCCAATCCTGAGCGTCAAAGCGAATACCTCGCTCTGGTTGTGGTCGATGATCCGACCAAGGCCGGTAAATACGGCGGAGAAACCGCCGGTCCCGTCGTGCAGAAAGTCCTACAGTATGCGCTGGAGCGCAGTGGCGTGGTGTCAGATGTGCCGGTGGCGACGCCTGCCGGCACTACCGCCCAGGTGCGCAGGCCGTGATGGATACGTCCCGCTTATTCGCAGGACAACCCATCGCCGGAACTCCGGCTCAACCCACTGCCGTGGTTCGCGACAGTCGTCAGGTCGTTGCTGGCGCGGCGTTCATCGCCATTGGTGATGACGCGGCCACGCATGCGCGCGCGGCTGCGGCTGCTGGCGCCGGGGTGGTGGTGAGCGAACAACCAATGACGGCAATCGGAGTGCCGGAATGGACCACGCCGCATGCGCGCGGCTGCTTCGCGCGCAGCAGCGCGGCGCAGACCGGTTGTGACCGCATGGTGCAGCCGCTGCTCGCGGTGACCGGAACCAAGGGGAAAACCTCGACCGCGTGGGCGGCGTGGTGGGCTTTGGGTCCCGGTGCAGCCCGCGTCGGAACGGTGGGCTGGCATGACGGCCACGAAGAACGGCCGGCTACTCACACCACGCCGCCGCCGGAAGAATTGCATGCGTTTCTCGCCAGCTTGCCAACCAGTTGTCCCGGTATCGCGCTGGAGGCCTCCAGCCACGCCGCGGATCAGCAGCGGCTCGCTGGTCTGCCGTTAACCGCCTTGGCCGTGACTGGCATCGGTCGCGATCATCTCGATTACCACGGCACCATGGCGGCGTACGTCGCCGCCAAGCTCGATCTCGTGCATCATCTGCGTCCAGGAGGTGTGCTCATCGTCAATGCCGATGACGCGCGCGCCGCGACCTTCGTGCATGCCGGCCAAGCCGTCGGTGCGCGCGTGGTCACCCTCGGCTTTGCGGCCGGCGATCTGCGTATGCGTCCGGACGGGAAAAAATGGCGTCTGCACGCTGCCGATGGCGATCTCATCGTGCCCTGTGCGCTGCCGGGTCGCTTCAACGTGTTCAATATCGCAGTGGGAGCGCTGCTCGCCGAAGCCGGTGGCGTGCCGCTGCCGACTGCGCTCGCGCGCTTGGCGAGCATGCCCGGCATTCCGGGGCGCTTCGAGCGCTGCGCCGAACAGCCGCTGACCTACGTCGATTACGCTCACACCGCCGATTCCTTGGCCTTGGTGGTCGCGGCTCTGCGCGAACGCCACCCGGGGCAACGCGTGGTGGTGGTGTTCGGCTGCGGCGGCGATCGCGATGCCGGCAAGCGTGGGCCCATGGGCCGCGCCGCGTTGACCGCCGATCTGGCCATCCTGACCACCGACAATCCGCGTCGCGAAGATCCGGAGGCGATCGTTGCCGACGTGCGTCGCGGCTGCGAAGACACCAGCCGGCTCATCGTCGAACATGATCGCCGTGCCGCCATCGCTCGCGCGCGCCGCGAGGCGGGCCCCGATGGCGTTGTCGCCGTGTGCGGCAAAGGTCACGAGACCGTGCAGATTATCGGTCGCGACCGCCATCATTTTGATGATCGCGCCGTGGTGCGTGCCTTGGCGGAGGGGAAATGAGCACCGCATTACCGCCAGCTGTGACGCCCGGTACCTTCACGATTCATCGCGCTGATGCGGAGCGACTCACCGGTGGGCGTTGGATCGGTTCCGTTGACAGCGTGACCGTCCGCGGCGCGGCGCTCGATAGCCGCGCCGTGTTGCCAGGCACGCTGTTCGCCTGCATCACCGGCAAGCGCGTCGATGGCCACGACTTTGCTGATCGCGCGGTTGCGTCCGGCGCAGCCTTGGTCCTGGCGGGTCGTCCGGTCACGGTCCAGGCACCCGTGCTCATCGTCACCGACGTCGCGCAGGCCTTGGCGCAGTTGGCGGCCGAATACCGCCGCCGCATTCACG
>CAYQAQ010000035.1:0-1419 GCA_964415495.1 uncultured candidatus Brocadiaceae bacterium
TCGCTTCAGCCCGCGGCGCATGCACGGCGAGCAAGCCATCGCGGTACGAGGCGCGCGTGTGTTGTTCGTCAACCGTGAAGGGCAGGTGGACCGAGCGTTGCAGCGCGTCGCGCCGACGTTCTTGCCGGATGGGCGTGCCGACCGGTTTGGCCTCGGGCGCGGTGGTGGCGCGCACCGTTAAGGTGTCGCCGAGCACGGTGACCTCGATGCTGTCCCGGTTCAGGCCCGGAGCGGCGAAGGTCACCACCGCCTCTTCATCGTTGGCGATGACGTCGACGGCACTCTGAGTGCCGTGGGTGTGGGCGATCGATTGGTGGAGATCGGCCAAGAGCCGATCGACGTCGGTGAAGGGGGTCCAGCCGCGCGGGGAGAGGATGTCGAAGAGCATGAGTGGTCTCCAGGATGTTTGAGGGTGAGCGCCGGATGCGTGCCGGCGGTTGAGAGGCCTATGCCGCCAGCGTGCCAATCGTCAAAAGTTACAAAGCCTTTAAGTATAACAATTTACAGTCCATGCCGTGGCGACACAGCGGCAAAACGCCACGATTCGACACCAATGCATGTCAAAATGACCAATGCGTCGTGCCCCTGCACTTTTTTCCGCATAGTTGCACCACATCCTGCCGATACTTGAGCCATGACCGAGGGCCCCTATCCGAATGTGTCGCCCGTGACCGGGCCCGTTCTGGGGATTCCGGCCATGGGTGCGATTGGATCAGAGCAGCGCCGGCAGGAGCAGCGTCGCCAGCGGCAGACGGGGGAGCCGGCTGCCGACACGGCGGCCCTCAACGCTCCCCAGGGCCTGCCGCCACCTGCGCCACCCGATCCGCTGATCGAGGCCCTTGATCGCCTGCGCGCGACCGGCGCGGAGCGTTCGGCCGAGGACGCCGTGCTGCGCCTGATTCGGGCCCGACGGCTGTATGGCGACGGCGCGGACGTCCCGCCCTTGCCCCTCCCGCCCGCGGTTGACTGACCGGTCGGGCTCTCTAGCATCCCGCTCCCTTCGCGGCAACCGCCGCGGACTGTTGTGAGACTGCGACTGCGATGGCATCCCCATCCGGAAGCGGACCCGCCCTCACACCAGCACTCAAACCGCGGTCCGCTTCCACCCGCTTCCCCGTGCAGAGGGGAACCAGGAGAGGTTTGCTTTATGGCCATTGTTGCCCTCAAAGACCTGCTCGACGCAGGCGTGCACTTCGGGACCGCCGCCAAACTGTGGCACCCGCGCATGAAGCCGTACATCTTCGGTAAGAAGAACGGCGTCCACATCCTCGATATCCGCGAAACGGTGAAGGGTCTGATCCAGGCCCACCACTACGCCGCGCAGTTGGCCAAGGCCAACAAGACCGTGCTCTTCGTCGGCACCAAGCGCCAGGCCCGTGACGTCGTGCGCGACGCCGCGCGCGCTGCCGGCATGCCCTA
>CAYQAQ010000035.1:1429-2899 GCA_964415495.1 uncultured candidatus Brocadiaceae bacterium
GCTGGAACAGCACGTCGGCGGCGTGGGCATGCCCTACGTCATCGAGCGCTGGCTCGGCGGCACCCTGACCAACTTCGAGACCATCCGCCTCAGCATCCGTCGTCTCGACGCGATCGAGCAGGACGTGGCCTCGCCCGAATACTTCCGCCAGCCCAAGAAGGTCCAGGCGCGTCACGCTCGCGAGCGTCGCCGCATCCTGCGCAACCTCGAAGGCGTGCGCAACATGACCCGCCTGCCCGACGCGCTGTTCGTCATCGATCCGCGCAAGGAACTGTCGGCCGTGCGTGAGGCCAAGCGCCTCGGTCTGCCGATCATCGGCCTCGTCGACACCGACACCGATCCGGATCTCGTCAACCTGCCCATCCCGGGTAACGACGACGGCATCCGCTCGATCCAGGCCGTGATCAAGGTCTTCGTCGACGGTCTGGCCAAGGGTCGCGGCGCGCAGAACAGCGGCAGCGCTGAACCGGCCGCCACCGCCACCGCCTGAGTTTTTTCATCCTGCTTCCCCAAGTGCCTGTTTTCCCAAAGTGAATGAGCCATGAGCCAAGGACAATCCATGCCCGAGATCTCCCCCAAACTGGTGATGGAGCTCCGCGACGAAACCGGCCTGTCGGTGATGAAGTGCAAGAAGGCCCTGATCGAAACCGGCGGCGACAAAGCCGGCGCGATCGAATGGCTGCGTAAGCAGGGCATGGCCGCCACCAGCAAGTTCGAAGGTCGCGAGACTCCGAACGGTGGCATCGGTCTCGCCCTGGTCGACGGCAAGGGCGCGCTGGTCGTGCTCGGTTGCCAGACCGACTTCGTCTCGGGCAACGATGTGTTCAAGGCCTTCGTGAAGAGCCTCGCCGAATTGGCCTTGGCCACCGGTGCGGACTCGGTCGAAGCGCTCAAGGCGCAGACGCTCAATGGCACCTCGGTGACCGAAGCCATCGCCGGTGCGATCCAGAAGATCGGCGAGAACTTGGTCTTGGTGAACGTCGCCATTCTCAGCGGCGCCCAGGTCGTCGGTTACAACCACGGTGGCCGCATCGCCACCCTGGTCGCCGGCAGCGGCGACGCCCAGAAGCTGCGTCAGGTCGCCCTGCACGTCGCGTCGGCCGACCCGGCTCCGGTTGCCCTGACGCGCGCGGAAGTCCCCGCCGCACTGGTCGACAAGGAACGCGAAATCATCGCCGCGACGCCCGACGTCATGGCCAAGCCCGAAGCGATCCGTCCGAAGATCGTCGAAGGCAAGCTCGGTCGCTTCTACAAGGAGCGCGTGCTCAACGAGCAGGAAATGCTGCTCGACGCCGAAAAGGGCGAGAGCGTCGAAGTCTACGCCAAGCGCAACGGCATTGCCCTCACGGGTTTCGTGCGTTTCTCGGCGTAAACCGTTTCCGGTTTCGAGAATTCATATGCAAACGCCGCGTGGTTGACCACGCGGCGTTTGTGTGTTTGGGTGCCCTGCGGGCGGCTTGCAGGAGGAGG